>JANYHG010000030.1 GCA_025359165.1 Hyphomicrobiaceae bacterium | reverse complement strand
CGGCGCACAAACGCACCGGCCGCAGTTGCGGCGATGTTGAGGCTTGCCGTAATCTGACGATTGGACCGGCCATCGGCTGACAGCCGCAGCACGTCACGTATCTTCCGCATGGGTAATCTCTACTTGGCCATTCCGCTCCCTCCAAAAGGAGCGAGCCATGGCTCATTCGAAGATCACCCAACGACGCCGTTTGCCCCGTCCACAACCTGGTCGCAATCCACCGGAATGGGTGGTCGTAATGCGCCGGAACGACTGGTCGCAATCAATCGGAATCACTGGTCGCAATAGACCGGATTGGGCAAGCAAGGCATGCCGCCGTTCGAGGCTGCATGCGCGGCGGTCTGGCTCCACGGCGAATGCGCAACGTTGTTCGGACGCGGATTGATCGCCGAGGATCTGCCGGAGATGCTGCCGAAGGTGCTGGCGAGGTTGGCCGTGTGAAGCCACGCCTGATTAGAGTCGCCTCGCTGTCACCTCCTCCTCGCGGGGGGTAGGGGTGGGGGCTGCCGTGGCGTGGCGAAGAATTGGCGTTCGACGCTGCAGGCGCAGATCACTGAATTCTTTCATGGGCGGGTGGTCTGGTGGGACGCGTCCCTCCAGTGGGGTCTGGGGCCTAGCCCCATTTTGCGCGTGAGCGCGAATGACCCACTCGACCCAGCCTTCATAAGCTCAATTGATGCGGCTGACGGCGCCGCGAGGTTGGGGGGCGGTGGAGGGGTCGAGTTGCGAGCTGGGCCCAGGCAGGCCACCGGAGGTGTCGAACGCGCGCGGCGGTTGTTCGATGACGGTCGAGCCGAATTTCTGCACTTCGAGAATTGCCAACGCACGATCGGTGATGCCGTCGCTCATCAGGCGGAAGAGGCCGTCGACTCCGGTGAAGCCGCTGGGCCGGGTCAGCGCCGATGGAATGAATCGACCGCCGGCGGGCCCCGTTGCCAACGCCGCCGCCAAGCTTGTCGCGTCATAGGCGAGGGTGCTGATGCGCGGCGGCGTATGGCCATACGCGCGGGAGAATTTCTCGGCATAGTCCTTGAAGCCGAGTGGATCGGGCGATGCGAACCACGCGCCCTGGAATGAGTCGTCGCGCCCCACATTCGGTGTATCGAGTGCGCCGGTCCCGATGACTTTGATGCGCCTGGTGTCGATATTGGCTTGCTTCAGCAGCGGGCCCAGCAATTGCACGGTGTCCTCGCCACCCGGAATGAAGATCGCGTCGACAGGATTGCCTTGACCTTCGATGGTCAGGATCTCGTCGTGCAGATTCTTGACGATGGCCAGCACGGCGGCAACGCGCCCACCCGTGTCGACGGGATAAGTGAGACTGGTGACGACGGTGCCACCCGCGCGTGCGACGGCTTCCTTGAAGCTCGGCTCGACCAGTTTGCCGTAGGCGTCGTCGGGAAAAAGCGCGACGTAGCGGCGCTTGCCTTTCTGAGCGGCGTAACTGACGACGCGCGTCACTTCCGGCCCAGCGAGGAAGCTCAACAGATGGGTGGCGGATCCGGCGACTTGCCGGTCGTTCGAAAATGCGATGATCGGGACGGCCTTGGCGCGGGCCGCGGCCGTTGCGGCGTTGACGGATTTCGCAAACAGCGGCCCCAAGATCAGCTCGGCCCCTTCGGCCAGCACTTCGTTGGTCGCAGCGATCGCACCTTCGGGCGATCCCTTGTCGTCGCGGATGACCAATTGCACGTGGCTGGCGTTGAGATCGCGGAGTGCGAGTTCGGCGGCCTCTTTCATGCTGGCGGCAACCAGCGCCGCTTGGCCGGGTCCGGTCAACGGAAGGATGAGGCCGACCTTGACGGGCGCCCGCGCCGGAGCACCCGGTTCGGATATCACTGCCGAAGCAGTGCCGAGGGCGACACTGTTGGCACTGGCGTCTTCGACGACGGACGAGGCGACCGGCTTGGTCGACACCGACTTGGTGGTTGTCACAGCCGGGCCGGCAAGGTCGAAACTGGAGACGGCGCAGCCGCTCACGGCAAGCGCTACCGTCAACGCTGCCATCGCCGGCACGAGCAACGAAGCGAACGCTTGACCCGCACCCATCGCCCGCCGTGTCGAACGAGACTTTGGCCGATCGGAATTAAAGGGGGGCAGCGGGGCGCGCCGATGTCTCATAGGAGTGGCCGACCTTGGCGTTGGATCTTCAACTTCACGCTGCAACCGGTCCTAACCGCGGCCCGACATTCGGTCAATGTCACGCTGGCGGTAGCAGGGCGATCGTGCCCGGGAGAGAGGCGACGGTGCATCAGGTGTAGCACCGACATCTCGTGTCGATTTCAAGGAGGAAGCACGAACCCCGCTCAAGTTAATGGTTGCGCCCTCAACGTTCGCCCTTCGTTCGCCATGCTTCGATGCTTTGTCATCTTCGGCTCGAGATCGCGCCCATTCACTAACCGGCCATTAACCGTAGTCTCGCACAGTCATGTCTCGTCACGGAGAGGGACCGCACACTCGTGCGCATTCTCGGCACGGCTCGCTGGCTGTGTGATCTGCTTCCTTGTCTTCGAGCGCAGCCTCAGCGGCCTGCGCCGCATATTCGTCCTGGCCCCGCGCCGCTTCTTGGAGTTTGCGTCGATGTCTCTGCTCAAGCAGATCGAATTCAAGAAGGTCTCGCGGCTGAAAAAAAGCGAACCGAAAGCCGCGGATGCGAAGATCGCGACCAATCGCATCTTGCACGGCGATTGCCTTGCCGAACTGAAAAAATTGCCAGATGCGTCGGTCGATCTCGTGTTCGCCGATCCGCCTTATAATCTGCAGTTGGCCGGCGATCTGATGCGGCCCAACGAGACACGCGTCGATGGCGTCGATCAGGCGTGGGACAAGTTCGCTTCGTTCGCGGAGTATGACCGGTTCAGTCGCGCGTGGCTGGCAGAGGCGCAGCGCATCCTGAAACCGAACGGCGCGCTGTGGGTGATCGGCAGCTATCACAACATCTTCCGGGTCGGTTCGTGCCTGCAGGATCTCGGATTTTGGATTCAGAACGACGTCATCTGGCGCAAAACCAATCCGATGCCGAATTTTCGCGGCAAGCGGTTCACGAACGCGCATGAAACGATGATCTGGGCGGCGCGCGACCAAAAGGCCAAGCCGACGTTCAATTACGAAGCCATGAAAGCCTTCAACGACGATCTGCAGATGCGCTCCGATTGGCTGATCCCGATCTGCTCGGGTCCGGAGCGATTGAAAGACGACGGCGGTCGCAAGGCGCACCCGACACAGAAGCCGGAAGCCTTGTTGCATCGGGTCATTCTCGCGTCGACGAAACCTGATGATGTGGTGCTCGACCCGTTTTTCGGCACGGGGACTACGGGTGCCGTCGCCAAGCGGCTCGGGCGGCAATGGATCGGCATCGAACGCGATCCCGATTACGTGGCGGCGGCCAAGGAGCGGATCGCTCACGTGCAGCCGCTGGGACCGGATGCGTTAGAGACGGCGCGTTCGAAGCGGACGGAGCCGCGCGTGGCGTTCGGACAGATCATCGAACTCGGCATTCTAGAGCCCGGCACCAGACTGTGGGACGAGCGCGGACGCGTGTGGGCCGAGGTTCGGGCCGACGGTACGTTGTTGCTCGCGACGGCGGCTGCGGCGAAGCGGGCACAGGCGGGGCTTGCACAATCGGGTTCGATCCATCGGCTGGGTGCCGAAGTGCAGGGTAAAGCGGCGTGCAACGGTTGGACGTTCTGGCACTTCCAGGTCGATGGCAAGCTCAAGCCGATCGATGTGTTGCGCGATCAGGCCAAGCGTCAGCTGGGAATACGCAGCGCGTGAGCGCGGACAAAGCAGCGTGAGCGCCGCAAAAAACGCTGCTGCCCGCATGATTGCGCCTGGAAAAGCCAAGGCAATCGTACGAGCAGCAGCCTGTGATGGCGTTCGATACGCAGCCCCGCAGTACGCCACTTCAGGAGCATTGGAACGCTGTTACGCACACAACTTATGGACATAATAACGAGAATTCATACGCGCGCTAATCGTTTCAAAACTCTGGCTGTAGCCTGTGCAAAACCCTTCCGGCGGCTGTG
Organism: Hyphomicrobiaceae bacterium; assembly: GCA_025359165.1. Lineage (GTDB taxonomy): Bacteria > Pseudomonadota > Alphaproteobacteria > Rhizobiales > Hyphomicrobiaceae > JABFRJ01. The sequence goes on along the minus strand of JANYHG010000030.1, from coordinate 33,128 downwards.
GATAGGCGGCAAGAATTGAACGCGATGATGCCACGCCGCCAACCTATTCAAGCCCTAAATGTAGCGCACCTATTGCAAGCGATCTCGTGGCGCGCCGCGTCTGTGTTTACGCTTTCTTAACCCTGTCTCGGCACTCTAGTTTCATGCGTATGTTCCGGTTGGTGTTCAGTCTCTGCGTCGTAGCCCCGCTGTTCGTTGCCGCGTGCAGTACGCATTCGCCCGATTTCGTGGCGAAGGAAGAGCCTTGGCGCGCCGAAGCCGAGCGCTCGTGCCTGTCTGGGTTCAATCTCGCGAAATCGCCGTTTCTCACGCAGCGTTCTGCGCTCGGCGGGCCAAGCGTTTGCGGCGCACTCAAACCCTATGACATGAGCGGCACGATTTCTGGTCGCGTTCGCTTGGCACCTGCCGCGACACTGCAGTGCCAGATGATCCCGACGGTGGATCGCTGGGTAACGGAGGTCGTCGAGCCTGCGGCGCAACGATATCTCTTCGCGTCTCTTGTCGAATTGAAGGTCGTTGCATCTTATTCGTGTCGTCCCATGAACGGCGTGGCCGGCAGCAAATTGAGCGAACATGGCCATGCCAACGCCATCGATATCGCAGCCTTCAGCCTCTCGGACGGGCGGTCGGTGTCGGTCAAGAGCGGTTGGCACGGCGGCGCGGGGGAACGAGATTTCCTGCATGCGGTGCATCGCGGCGCATGTACGCTCTTCACGACTGTCCTCGGTCCGAACGCGAACAGTTTTCACGCCGATCATTTCCATCTCGATCTGGCGCGGCACGGACGCAATGGCGACGGCCACGTCTGTCAGTGACGACTGGCCGGTCGCTGCTTGATGCTTGGCGAACAACAGTTATATTTTGAGCGGATAGGATTACCCTGCGAACATGCGTAAAACCATGTCGGCAATGGGCGCGCATCGACCACTTGCAATGGAGGGGTCAGATGTTGCAGCCAGGTGAAATGCGGAATGTGTCGCATCAGATTTTGCGGTTGGGCGGCGATCAGACTGGGCGCCACCATCTCGCAAATCGAAGCCGCCTGCAGATGCGGATCAGCAAACTTGTAAATTTAGCATCGGTCCTGATCGTCGACGACTCGGTGCGGGATGCCGATGTCCTCGCATCGTCGTTGCGGCTCGTGGTCGGCCACGACGTCCAAATTTCGCACGTCCAGAATTTGCGCGGGATTAGTCGGGCGCTGGCCGAAAAGACGCCGGATGTGGTGTTTCTGGACGATCGTCTGGGACACGTCACCGCCGCCGAAGCCAGTCTCGGCCTTATCCGCGCGTGCGGCTACGCGCGCCCTGTCGTTATCATCAGCGGTCTTCTGACACGAACCCGCCACATAGAACTGGTGCGACTTGGCGTTGCGGACGTCGTGCACAAGGACGACCGCAACACCGCACGGTTGGCGGAAGCGATCCTCAAAGTGTTCGATGCCAGCGGGCCCGGCGAGCCGTCGTCAAGCGCAGTGTGACGAGCCATCAAGCGCGATGTGACGAGCCCTGGTCAACTTGTGCTCGACGGCTTCTGTTGGCGCTTGTGCACGGCCAGGGCAGCCAGACGCTGATCGCGCCACTGCGATTTGGCGGCAACCTGGGCCGCTGACGGTGTCGGACCGAACGCATCCGCAACCCTCTGAATGTTGGCGTCGTCCCAAACCGCGAGCGTCGGTTGAGCGTCGATGGTGCGCCTGAAGAACGGCCCATAGCGCCGGCAATAATCGGCGATGCCCTCGGGCGCATTGAGTTCGATCGTTTCGAACGGTCCCATGAACGACCAGCGCAGGCCGAGGCCGTCGGCGACCGTATGATCGAGATCTTCAGGCGAAACATAGCCTTCCTGAACCAGCCGGAATGCCTCCGACAGTAAAGCTGCCTGCAGTCGATTAAGGATAAAGCCGTCGATTTCTTTTATGACCATGATCGGAACTTGACCGATCCCGGCATAGACGTCGCGCGCATGCGTTTTGGCTGCCTCCGACGTCCAGGGCGCGCCGCAGATCTCAACTACCGGAACGAGATGCGGCGGGTTAACGGGGTGTCCAACGAGGCAGCGCGCGCGACCAGCCAGATGCTCGGTGAATTGCGAGGCGACGATCGCCGACGTCGAAGACGCGATGACAACGCCGGGCTTGGTTGCTGCGTCGAGTTCAACGAACAACGCGCGTTTGGCATCCAGCAACTCCGGACCATTTTCCTGCACGAAATCCGCATTCGCGACGGCGTCGGCGAGCGACGTCGCCATGCGAAGACGGCTGGCCGCAGCAGCCGCATCGTCTGCCAGCCCGTTCCGCGCCATGTCGTCAAGCTGCGCGCTGATCTGACCGATTGCCTGAGATCGCTGCAACGCCACCGCGTCCCACAGCGAGACCTGCCAACCCGCACGCGCGAAGATCGCCGCCCAGGCGCGACCGATCAATCCAGCTCCGATAATGGCGACGTTCGACATGCTTCACTCCCGTTGATCTTTAGACATTGTTTCGTCGTGCGTCGTGCGTCGTGTCGGAAAACCGTTCGCGCTTTTCCCTGCAGACCCTTTCAACGCACATTGTCAGATATCGATAGCGGTGGTCCACTGCGCCGACAGCGGCGAAGGATGGAGCATCGCAGATGGATCTACAAATTGCAGGGCTTCGCGTCCTGGTAACAGCCGGCGCGAATGGCATCGGGCGCGCTATTGCGGAGGCTTTCGTGCGCGAGGGCGCGCGCGTGCACACGTGCGATGTCGACGAAAAAGCGCTGGCACTATTGAATAAAGCACACCCGGCGATCACGGTGAGTGTGTGCGACGTCGCCAAGCGCGATCAGGTCGCGTCGCTCTTCGATACAACGTTGAAACAGTTGGGCGGGCTGGATTGTCTGGTCAACAACGCGGGTATCGCGGGGCCGACAGGACGCATCGAGGATATCAATCCAGAAGATTGGGACCGCTGCCTGGAAATCGATCTGACCGGCCAGTTCAACTGTGCGCGGCTGGCTATTCCGCATCTCAGGCAATCCAAGAATGCCAGCATGATGAACGTGTCGTCGTTGGCGGGTAAAACCGGGTTCGCCATGCGCGCTCCCTATGCTGCGGCGAAGTGGGGCGTGATCGGCTTCACCAAGTCGGCCGCGTTGGAACTGGGCGGCGATGGTATCAGGGTCAACGCGTTGTTGCCTGGACTAGTTGCCGGCGATCGTCAGCGTCGTGTGCTTGAGGCCAAATCACAGGCGCGGGGCATCTCGTTCAAGGAGATGGAGGCGAGCGCGTTTTCTTTTACGTCGATCAAAGAATACGTCACGGCGGAGCAGTTGGCCGATCTCGTCGTGTTCACGGCTTCGCCCCGCGGGCGTACCATCTCGGGTCAGTCGTTGGCCGTCTGCGGCGATACCAATATGCTCGGTTGACGCAACCGATGACGCAACGTGAAACGACGGCGAGGCGCAATATAGTCCGCAATCGGAAGTGACAGGTCATGACGCTACACAGCCCGCTTCTGCTGACGATTGGAATAGCCGCGTGCTGGCTCGGTGTCGTGCTGTGGCGGTGGGCCGCGAGGCACCGGATCGATCTCAAGGGGGCCGCTATCAGCAGCGCCTACGCGGCGGCGAAGGGGCGGACGGCGCCCGCGTTGCCAGGCCAGCTCAAATCACAGTTCGACGCCGTAAATGCCGAAACCAGCAACATCGGGCGCGCGAAAGTCGTCGGCGGCTCGCTAGCGCGCCACTTCATCGCGAAGGTCGTGACCCTGTCGAGCCTCGCCAGTCTTGTTGCCGGCGCGGTAATGATCGCGCTTTCAGTCGTGTGGAGGTAACAGACGATCAACTCGCGGCGGCACGTCGCTCTGCCAGCCGCGCCTCGGTGGCGGTGGCGATGGCCGCGCGGAGTTGATCGACATCCGACTGATTATGATCGACGGCGAGGTGTTGAGCCTTGGCCAGTGCCTGCAGATCAGCCGCGGCAGGGATCGCCGACAAGCGCTCCACGAGAGCTGAACGGCCATGTTTGGTCAGTACGGCGAGGGCACTGAAAACAAACGGATCGAACACCGGGGCCGACGCAGCAGTGACTGTGGGTAGGGAAGCTGGCGGTACGTCGGTTGCTTCGATAGCAGCCTGAAGCCGCGGCTCCCAGGCATCGCGGCGCACACGCACGTCGGCGATCGCATCGCACAGGACATCGCCAAGCGCCGTCGCCTGAGCGACCGGAAGGCCTGCCTCGGCGACGAGCCGGCGCAGAAACTTGTCTTTGCCGCCGCCGGAAAGCTGTTTTGTGGTGCGTGCCATATCAGCCTCGGAGCCCGATGCAGGTAGAACGACAGCGTCGCGAATGATTATTCATTTGCTGCTTGCAGCTTGGTCGCCTGGTCGAGCATCGGCGCCACCTCGTCGTAGAGTTTGCGCATGTCCGCAAGTCCGTCGCCGTACTTCTGCTCGAGGCTGCGCAATCCGGGTTCCCAATCAAACGCATTTGCGATCGCGTCTTTCTGCGGCATCTGCGTTTCCAGCATCGGATGAAACAGGCCGATTTCCTCGATCAGGTTACGATCCTTGCCGGTGTTGCGCACGCCGTTCGCAAGGCACGCGTACCGACGCGAATTCTGAGGGATGTTGCTCAACGCGTCCAGCGTGCCTTTGTCCTCGATCAGCAACGCGATGCGATCGACCGCGAGCTGTGACACGTAGTCAGGTTTGAACGGCACAATCACCTTGTCGGCAGTCTTGAGCGCTGCGAGAGCCGCCAGCGACAGACCGGGTGGACAATCGAGCACGACCAGATCGTAGCTGGCGCCGTAGCGTCGGAGCAGGTTCTCGATACGGCCACGGACGCGGCTTGCGACGACCTCCGGGCTTGGGCTTTCACGCGATTGGCGGACAAACAGCTCACCTTGAATATCTTCAAGCAATAGCGATCCTGGCAAAAGTGCCAGACGAGGTGCCTTGCCGGTGTCGTCGTGAACGTCGCCAACGTTGGGCAACAGATAATCGCGCGGCTTGGCCGGGATGCCATCGAACAGATCGTAGAAGAAATCGGCGATCGTCTTATCGTTGTTGCGCGCGTCCCGCCAGCCTTGGCCGCCGATGAGGATCAGTGAGGCGTTGCATTGGCTGTCGAGATCGATCATCAGCACGCGCTTCTTGCCCCAGATCGCGAACGCCTGGGCAAGCATCACTGAAATCGTCGATTTGCCGACACCGCCTTTACGGTTCGCCACTGCCATAAAATACGCCATGCCGCCTCGCGCGTCGTTGGACCAAGCGGCCTACTGCCTTGATTCTGATCCACAAGGCAATTTGCGATCGCCCCTCAGCTGCGCGCTTCGGCGATCGCCTGGGGCGGGGGAGCAACAGCTGCGACGGATCGCGGCTGCACGTTTCCGAGATAGAGGTGCGCGTCGAATTAACCGGCGCGCACCTCGGAGGTTACTTCATCGTCGGGATCGCGAACTCGGCACCGTCCTTGATGCCGCTGGGCCAGCGCGAGGTGACCGTCTTGGTCTTGGTATAGAAGCGCACGCTATCGGGACCATGTTGGTTGAGATCGCCGAAGCCCGAGCGTTTCCAGCCGCCGAAGGTATAGTACGCGAGCGGTACCGGGATCGGCACGTTGATGCCGACCATCCCAACTTGCACTTTAGCGGCGAAGTCGCGGGCGGCATCGCCGTCGCGTGTGAAGATGGCGACACCGTTGCCGTATTCGTGGTCGTTGGCGAGCGCTAGGCCCTCGTCATACGTTTTCGCGCGAACGACCGACAGCACCGGGCCGAAGATCTCCTCTTTGTAAATGCGCATGTCCTTTGTGACGTTGTCGAACAGACACCCGCCCATATAGTAGCCGTTTTCGTAACCCTGCATCTTGAAGCCGCGACCATCGACCAGCAGCTTCGCGCCTTCGTTGACGCCGATATCGACGTAGCCCTTGACGCGTGCCAGCGCCTCTTTCGTGACGACGGGACCGAAGTCGGCATCGAGCGACGTGGACGGACCGATCTTCAAACCTTCGACGCGCGGCACGAGTTTTTTGATCAGCGCGTTGGCGGTAGCTTCGCCGATGGGCACGGCGACGGAGACAGCCATGCAGCGCTCACCTGCAGAGCCGAAGCCCGCACCGATCAGGGCATCGACGGCCTGATCCATGTCGGCGTCGGGCATGATGATCATGTGGTTCTTGGCACCGCCGAAGCACTGCACGCGTTTGCCTGCCGCACAGCCGCGCGCGTAGACGTATTCGGCGATGGCCGTGGAGCCCACGAAGCCGACCGCCATGATGTCGCGATCATCGAGAATGGCGTCGACCGATTCTTTGTCGCCGTTGACGACGTTGAAGATGCCGGCGGGGCCGCCCGCTTCCATGAACAGTTCGGCCAGCATCATCGGCACGCCGGGATCGCGCTCGGAGGGCTTCAGGATGAAGGCGTTGCCGCAGGCGATGGCCGGGGCCGCCTTCCACAACGGGATCATCGCGGGGAAATTGAACGGCGTGATGCCGGCCGTGACGCCGAGCGCCTGACGCATGGAGTAGATGTCGATGTTCGGACCGGCGCCTTCGGTGTATTCACCCTTCATCAGATGCGGGATGCCGATGGCGAATTCCACGACTTCGAGGCCACGCTGAATATCGCCCCTGGCGTCGACGATGGTTTTGCCGTGCTCACGCGCCAGGACGTCGGCGAGCTTTTCCATGTCGCGATTGATGAGGTCGACAAACCGCATCATCACGCGCGCGCGGCGCTGCGGGTTGGTCGCGGCCCATGCGGGTTGCGCTTTCTTGGCATTCTCCACTGCTGCACGCACTTCGGCCTTCGACGCCAGAGCAACCTTGCCACGCACGGTTCCGTCCATGGGTTGCAGAACGTCGGCGGCTTTGCCTGATTTGCCGGCGACGCGCTTGCCGCCGATGAAGTGGCCATATTCGATCATGAGTGCCTCCTGAACGTTTCTGATGATTTCTGCAGCTGCCTTTAGCACGCGCGCGCCGTTACGCCAGTATTTCGCATGGCAAAGTTTACGGCGTTCGCGCCGGGTTCGCCAGCGTCGGACAAGACATGACGTTCATCAATAGCGGCAGAGCGCCGAGCGGTAACCTGACTATTGCGATGGCGGAGGGATCGTTGGTGTGCACGAGGGTTTGCGCCGACAGACTGCCGGGCGCATCGGGCTCCAGCGCCAGCATCAGCCGCGTGCCGGCCGGATGATCGACGGGAATGTAAGCGTCGCCAGCGTTGAACGTTTCTACCTCCGCCTGGATGCGCACGCGCAAGCTGCTGCCCGGATTGATGGCGCGCCGGTCGATTGGCGGGTGGCCGACGATCTCATAGGATTCGACGTTCAGATCGACGTCGCCGGTCAGCGTGCACGTCGACGCACCCAAAAGCTCCAGCTGTGCGCCGATACGCAGAAATTGCTCCGCCCTCACGAGGTAACCTGCCGGTCGTACGCGACGCTCGGTGCCGGTCACGACGCGGGTGTCGGTCAGATCGATGGTCACAACTTTTTCTATACCGGTGGCCGCGGCGACCAGCGGCAATTGCGTCGTTGTCCGCGCGACGGTGTGGTTCAATATGACGTCGGGCACGAGGTCGGCGGCTCGACTGCGGGCGGCGCGCAGATAATGCACGTTGGCTGCTGCGGTTTCGAGAATGGCTTTCGACGCGATGTAGTGCGTAGCGACTCGGCGCTGATAACTGTCGCGGCCAACGCCGACGCCGCGCGATTCCAGCAATAGCGTAACGGCACCCATCAGCGCGAAAGCATTGCGTGCGATGCCGGGGGCTGTGCCGCCGACCGAAATCGAGCGTTCTCCCGGTTTGGACGACGTCGTGTGGTACACGAACGATCGCAAACCGAACGGTGTGATGGCGGCGACGACGGCAGGTTGGAAAAGCTCCTCGGACAGCGTCCGCAGCGGTTGCGGCGTCATCGGATGCGTCGACGATAGCAGCATGAGATCGACCGCCTGGAGACCGCCGAGCTTTTCGACCCAGCGACGTCCTACGGTAAATTCGTGTGCGTCCACCACGATGGCCGGTGGCAGCAAGCGTGCGAGACGATGGATCAGTCTGGTTTCGGGCTGCGAGAAGGTCGAGTGATCGCGATTGATGTCGGTGCCGAGAGAGTTTTCGCGCGTGTTGGCCGCTGCGCCATCCGGATTTGCGCGCGGGATGACAACGACCGACAGCGTGTCGAGGAGCGGCGTAAGTTCGCCATCTGACAGCGCGCGCGCAAGTGCCAGCATGGCTTCACCACCGGCAGGCTCGTTGCCGTGCTGCTGGCCTATGAGCCAGACAATAGGACGACCGAGTTGTGCCAGGTCGTCAGGCGTCTTGACGCCTTCGCGGCTCAACAGCAGGGCGTGAAGCGGCAGTCCGCCCGGCGTCATCCCAAGAACCAGTTTTGCGAGGCGGCCGGATGACGCGGGCGTCGATGCAAGTCGATCGAGAAATACGTCGACTTCCGCTGGCGTGGTGTACGTGGTTCGTCCAAGGCGAAGGGCCGGTGTCTCGAGACCGACGGCCAGATCAGGGTATAATGCCAGCACTTTGGGCGGCTGAACGTAACGTTGTTCCACGCCTCCGCCGTCTTGTCCTTGAGCGCCGCTTGCGGTGAGACAGACGGCCAGCAGCCCGCCATGAACGATCTGCATGAAACCCGAGCGGACCGAAAGCACTGTCCCCATCACGCCGCCCTCACCCGTTCAGCGGTTGACGATCTACTCTGCGACTGGTCGTCAACTCTACAAGCTGTCAGGCCTTGCCGAACACCCGCGCGAAGATCGTATCGACATGCTTCACATGATAGGCGTCGTCGAACATGGCTTCGAGTTGTGCTGCACCGAGTTTCGCCGCGACCTCTTTGTCAGCCTTGAGTTCTTCCAGAAAATTTTTCCCGTGCTCCCAGGTCTTCATGGCGTTGCGCTGCACGAAAACATACGAGTCCTCACGGCTGACGCCCGCTTGCGTCAAGGCGATGAGCACGCGCTGCGAATTGTGCAGACCGCCGAGCCGATCAAGGTTTTTGCGCATGTTTTTCGGATAGACGACGAGTTTTTCGACGACGCCAGCCAGACGGTGAAGCGCAAAATCCAGCGTCACGGTCGCGTCCGGACCGATCATGCGTTCGACAGACGAATGCGAGATGTCGCGTTCGTGCCAGAGCGCGACATTTTCCATGGCCGGAACCACCGCCGAGCGCACCATACGCGCCAGCCCGGTCAGATTTTCGGTCAGCACCGGGTTACGTTTGTGCGGCATCGCCGACGAGCCCTTCTGGCCGGGCGAAAAGAACTCCTCGGCTTCCAGAACTTCGGTGCGCTGCAGATGACGCAATTCGGTAGCCACGCGCTCGATGCTCGAGGCGACAACGGCGAGAACCGCGAAGAACATGGCATGCCGGTCGCGCGGGATGACCTGAGTCGACACTGGTTCGACGGCGAGGCCGAGCTTGCCGGCGACGTAGGCTTCGACCTGCGGATCGATATTGGCGAAGGTACCCATGGCACCCGAGATCGCGCAGGTAGCGACTTCCTTGCGGGCGGCAACCAAGCGCTCGCGGTTGCGCGCAAATTCAGCATAGGCCAACGCCAGCTTGATGCCGAACGTCGTGGGTTCGCCGTGAATACCGTGGCTGCGGCCGATGGTAATCGTATCCTTGTGCTCGAACGCGCGCTTTTTCAGCGCGGCCAGCAGTGCGTCGACGTCGGCGATTAAAAGATCGGCGGCGCGGGTCAACTGAATATTCAGGCAGGTGTCCAGTACATCCGACGATGTCATGCCCTGATGCACGAAGCGCGAGTCCTCGCCGATGAACTCCGCCAGATGGGTGAGAAACGCGATGACGTCGTGTTTGGTGACGCGCTCGATGGCGTCGATCTTGTCGACGTCGAACTTGGCTTTGGAGCCTTTCTCCCAGATGGTCTTGGCAGCATCCTTGGGGATCATGCCGATCTCGGCCATGCCCGCGGCAGCATGTGCTTCGATTTCGAACCAGATGCGGAAGCGCGTTTCCGGCGACCAGATCGCCACCATTTCGGGGCGGGAGTAACGGGGGATCATCAGCAGGCTCCGGCGCACGTGTGATTAGGTGAGCCGGGAGTATCAGAGCACGCAGGGTGGGGCAATGCGGCAGCAGGGCGTCTGCCCCCCGTCAGCGTCTGCAGGCGTCGGGCTCACGAAGCAGCCGACTTCGACCGAGCGGGTGCATCTGAAGAAGACGAAAGAGGATGTCGCGGCGTTTTCGGCACTGCATCGCGCGGTGCCACCGCATCAGCGATAGGCAGACACACCAGGCGGAATGGGAAACGACGTTTACGTCAATTGACGTTGCGGCGGGGTGCGGTGGTGTCTGGCTTCTTCAAGCCGTACTGATCTTCGAGTTGCTGGCGAAGTTCGCGAATTTCGCTGCGCACGGTTTGGTACTGCAAGGCGCTGGTGCCGAAATTCCAGGCGACGAAGAGTAAGCCCGCCGCGACCGGTGCCAGGATCAGCGAGATCTGCGAACCGACACGCAGGAACGACGTCCACAGGATAGCCAGCGCTACCCCGAACGCGCCGATGGCAGCGGAGGCGTAAAGACCGCCGTCGAACCAGCGGGCGGTTGCGAACAACGTGCCGACCAGCAGCGACAGGAAGCCGATCAAAAACGGCAACGTCGGATGATTTTCATGCCACGCACCCATCGGCCATTCGTAATGGCGCGCGAACATCCGGTACGTCATCAGGCTGAGCCCGAACCCGATCGCGGCGACCGCGAGGTAAAAGGGAAGATCGACATAAACCATGGTGCAGCTCCGGGGCGCGCGTCGGCTGTACGTTCGCGATAAGCCAAGCGTTTGGCAACACTGTGGCTTATTGGGCGCGCGGCGTCACGCGACAGTTTCCGGGATGGTCAACGTCGTTGGCGTGACATGCAACGTACTCAAAAGCGTCGCAGGTATTGGGCGGTACCGTAGCCGGTGGGAATGTCGCCGCGGGCGCGCGAAACGCCACCCGAAATGGTGAACTCATGGGCCAGGTTCTCGTATCGCGCGAAGAGACCGAGGCGTTGCGAGGTCGATTCGCTATGGCCGATGACGGCGGCCTCCGGACCCAACGACCAGTTCGGATCGGCACGCCAGCCGCTGCGCAGTTGGGCCGAGTAGCTGTTGTGTGCGCGCGCAGCGGCCACATCCACCGACGTCCAGCTTTTCGGTGTCCAGTTATGCCAGATTTCGAGCGCCGCCTTGGGACCGCGCGCGGTGCCCTGGATCGCCGTTTCAGGGTCGAAAGGGGTGATCAAGTGGGTTGTCGAGCCGATGCCGGCGAAGACCTTGACGGTGGTGCCGCCAGACGATGAAAACTGCCAGCCGGCCATCAGGTCCATAAAGCGGCCGACCCCGGTGAACCGCTGCCAGACGTTGGCGTCGGTGGCGCTGTCGTAGCGGCGGCCAGCATATTTGTAGAGGCTCTGGCCGGTAATGATACGCAGCCGCAAGCCGTCCTGGCGCAGGTTGCCTAGAGGTGCCCAGGTGACGCCTGAATACAGGGATGCGACGCGGCGATAGCCCTCGCCGCCGATCCAACTTTCGGCCGATGGTTCGGCATCGACGTCGGTCTTCGCATGCCAGGATGTAGCGTCGCTGTCGGCGTCCACGAACGGATCGCCCGCATCGACGTCGGCGCGCGCCGATCCTAGGGTCGCCGCAGACACCATAAGGGCCCCGGCTACCGTCCGAACGCACGTCTGAACGATGGCAATACGCGCCATCGGCCCCCCCCACCACACACGCAAACTCATGTCGAACTTGTAGGCAAAAACTGCCGCCCAGCCCGTGACACACCCGTTTCGACTGCACACGGTGCAGTTGCGTTGGTCAACGCAAATGGCGGAATGCCATCAGCTAGGAGGTGTCTGTGGATAAACTTCGTCTTGGGGTTGCTTCAGCTGCGGGCCGGCGGCAGGCCGAATACGCCGTCACGGGCCATGTAGACGGAGCGAGCGGGTACGCTCACCGTCTCCAGTTCCGGATAACGCAAGGCCGTCAGCGCGCCGCCGAAGCAGCAGCCGGTATCGATGCAAACGGTGCCGGTGACCCAGGCGGGCTCGCGCACGCAGACATGGCCATAAACCACCAGCGCCGCGCCGTCGTACCTAGCCGCCCAATTGTAGCGGACCGGAAATCCGGCGGCGTTCTTTTTGTTGTCGGTATCGCCATACAGGCAGAAATTTTCGATCTTGTGCGAGGTAGAGCCAATCATCTCGTTCTGGATGCCGGCGTGGGCGACGACCAGCTTGCCGCCATCCAGCCAGAGATAAGGTGGCAGTTCGCGGATGAACCGGCTGATGCGCGCGCGCAGCTTGGCATCGGTGCCTGCGTAATCGTCGGCGGTGACTTGTAATCCATGCGTCATGCTGACGGCATGGCCATCGAGCCAGCGCCGAAACTTGGAGTCGTGATTGCCGGGCACGCAGAAGGCCTGCCCGGCTTCGCACAGCGCCATGACGATCGCGACAGTGTCGGCGGCGCGCGGACCACGATCTACCAGATCGCCGACGAAGACGGCCCGGCGGCCGGGAGGCGTGGTGGTGATCGGCCGAGGGCCCGATGCTGGCCACTGTATGTCGTAGCCGAGGCGCGCCAATAACGTTTCGAGTTCGTCCGCGCAGCCATGCACGTCTCCAATGATGTCGAACGGGCCGAATTCCTGGCGCCTGTCGAATGGAGTTTCGGATCGGCCGGTCACGCGCTCAGAAATTCCTCGGGCTTTTTGGGTTTCGGTACGTTGGTGGTCAATTTTTCGAGCGCCGCAAGTCCAGCCGGGACTGGTCCGCCGTGCGCCCAGTCCAACAGTTCGACCGTGTGCACGATCGGAATATCTGTGCCGAGCCCGATTTGCGTCATGCAACCGAGATTGCCGGCCGCGATCACGTCGGGACGTACGGACTTGATGTTGTCGACTTTCCGCGCGCGTAACTGAGCCGCCAGTTCGGGCTGCAGAATATTGTAAGTACCGGCGGAGCCACAGCAGAGGTGGCTTTCCGGGACGTCGACGACCGAGAACCCGGCTTTGCGCAGGAGTGTTTTCGGTTCCTCGGTGATCTGCTGGCCGTGCTGCAGCGAACACGCGGAGTGGTAGGCGACGCGGATGGAACTCCAGCGCTTGGCGGGTCCGAGGTCGGTGGCAGTGACGAATTCGGTCACGTCGCGAGCGAGGTCTGCGATGCGCTTGGCACGCTCGGGATAGTCGCCGCCTGCGTGCTTCAGCAGATGCCCGTAATCTTTCAACATCGTGCCGCAGCCCGACGCGTTGACGATCACCGCATCGACCGGTCCTTTCGCCATCACCTTCGACCACGCATCGATGTTGGCTTTGGCGAATACGATCGCGGATGCTTCCTTGCCCATGTGGTGGGTGAGTGCCCCGCAGCAGCCGGCACCGGCGGCGACTTCGACATCGATGCCAGAACGCGCCAGCAGCCGTATCGTGGCGTCGTTGATCGCGGGACGAAGCACCTGTTGTGCGCAGCCTGCGAGCAGGATCACCCGCTTGCGCCGCTCGCCCTGAGTGGCCGCAGTGCCGGGTCCGGCGTAGCGCGCCGCGCGGGCGAGCGGCTGGCGTGGCGCAAGGTCCAGCATCGCAGCCAGTTGCGGCAGCCCGGCTCGGTTGAAGATGTTGCGGAACGGCTGGCCGAGCGGCACCAGCTTCAGCGCCCAGCGAAAGCGCTTGGGATAAGGCAGCACGGCGGCCAGCAGTCCGCGCAGGAGCCGATCTTTGAAAGTGCGTCCGCCGGTCTGGTCGATGTGGACGCGGGCATGGTCGACCAGATGCATATAGTCGACGCCGCCGGGGCAGGTGGTCATGCACGACAGGCAAGAGAGACAGCGGTCGACGTGATGTTTGACTTCCGGACTGGCGCGGACGTCGCGCTCGAACATGTCTTTGATCAGGTAGATGCGACCGCGTGGACTGTCGCGTTCGTCGCCGAGCAGTTGGTACGTCGGGCACGTCGCCGTGCACAGACCGCAATGCACGCACGCCCGCAGGATCTTGTCGACCTCCTGGATGCGAGGATCTTTGCGTTGCTCGGCGGTGAAATTCGTCTGCATGGGAACCTTGTGCAATTCAGTGTCGGCCTGCGACGGTCTTCACGGTCAGCGATCGACCGCCGGCATGTCATGGCACATCAAAACGCCACGTACATACGGCCGGGATTGAGGATGTTCGCAGGATCGAAAGTGGCCTTGAGTTTCTGGCTGAGGCGCTGCACACCCGGTTCCAGTGTTTGGAACACGTCGGTGGCGGCGCGGGTGGCAGCGTCGGCGCGGATCAGAGTGGCATGGCCGCCGTGGCTCGCGATGACACGGCGCACGTCCGCCGCGCCCGCGTCCGAGGTAACCGGCACGTCGATCCACACCAGACCGCCACTCCAGTCATAAAGAGCACTGACCGGCATGTAACGGCTGATCGCGGCGACGACTGCGGGGCCCTTGCCGGGGGCGGTCGAAAGTTTCCAAAGCGGATGGTCGCTGCCTTCGAAGACACTCAGGCGCGTCATCTCATCCCAGAACATCTCTGAGCTTTTCTGTTCGAGATCGTGCAACTGGCCATACACGCGCAGTGCGGCCGTCAGCTTGTCGCGCCGGTAGGCGATCGATTTCGGCGGCGCCTCGAGCCTGAACGCAGTGACGGATTTGCCCTGCCCGCGCAGCCCCATGTGATCGAGCGTTACTGCAAGTTGCTGCTGAATATGCACGGCGGCCGTGATCTCGTAGGGTGTGCCCATAACCGAGCACAACACTTCGACGGCGATTTCATCCGAGAGGCCCAGCAGCACCAGAGTCGTCGAAGCCGGCGGCTTGGGCATGACTTTGAACGTTACCTCGCTGAACACCGCCAACGTGCCCCAGCTGCCGGACAAACCCTTGCACAAGTCGACGCCGGTGACGTTCTTCATGACCCGGCCGCCATTCTTGAAGATTTCGCCACGGCCGTTGACGCCGCGAATACCCATCAGATGATCGCGCGCGGCACCCGCCGAAAGACGCCGCGGCCCCGAAGCGTTGGTCGCGAATATTCCGCCGATGGTGGCGTGGCGCGCATCCCCACCGACCACACCGGCCAATTCGAGCGGCTCGAACGCCAGCATCTGATTGCTCTTGGCGAGCACGCTTTGAACCTCCGATAGCAACGTGCCCGAGCGTGCCGACATCACCATCTCGTTGGGTTCGTAAAGGGTGATGCCGCGCAGGCCACGGGTCGAGACGAGGCTGGTCGCGTTCGTAGGGCGACCGATCGCGCGCTTGCTGCCGCCGCCCGCGATTTCAAGGCTTGTCTTCGTCGCGGCTGCCGCTTTGATGGTTTCGGCAAGGGCGGTTTCGGTGTCCGGCCGCACGTCGGCTGTCAGTTCCACGAATGACGTCCCTTTTTCAACTGCTTTACGGACGGCCCTCCCGCGCTTGCGTGAATGGCTGCGTGTTGTCTTAGGCTTGGAGGGGCTGACGTGTCAAAACCTGTCACCGCTATGGGCCAGACGCGACGAATTTACCGACTTGGTAGAACGCAACGCTTCATGAAGGCTTATAGTGTAGGGCGACAGGCATCGTGCCAAACTATTCGGGAGTTCATCATGGCCAGAACCGCTGTTACCTCCGACAAGCTGAAGGTCAAGGTCTTCGCCGATGGAGCCGATAAGGCCGCCATGCTCGAGATGTACAAGAACCCTCTGGTGCGCGGCTTCACCACCAACCCGACGCTGATGCACAAGGCCGGCGTCACTGACTATCAGGCGTTCGCCAAGGAACTTGTCGCCGCAATCCCCGACCGGCATCTGTCGTTCGAGGTGTTCTCCGATGACATTGCGGAGATGGAGCAACAGGCCAACCTGATCAAGACTTGGGGCAAAAACGTCTATGTCAAAATACCGGTCTCCAACACCAAGGGTGAGACGACGTACGCCATGATACGACGCCTGTCGGAGGCGGGGACGCAAGTGAATTTGACGGCGCTCTTCACCAACGATCAGGTAAGCAAAGCGGTCGCAGCGCTCGGCGGGCTGGCACCTGCTTGCATTTCGGTATTCGCCGGTCGCATCGCGGACGCCGGCATCGATCCGGTGCCGATGATGCAGAAAATGCTTGCCGAAATGGCACCGCACAAGAATCTCGAGATGATCTGGGCCAGCCCGCGCGAACCCTACAACGTGATGCAGGCGCACGACATCGGATGCCACATCATCACCGCCACCAACGACATCATCAAGAAGCTGTCGAACTTCGGTAAAGACCTGGACGAGGCATCTCTGGAGACCGTGCAGGTATTCCGTAAGGATGCGATTGCCGCAGGCTTCAAGCTGCCGACTTGAGCCCGGTGGCTGCTGATACACACGTTATCAACCAGGTCGCGTGTTGTAGAAATCCGACGCGTTCGAGCGGAGGCCAAGCTGACGCTTGCACCTCCCGCAGAATGGCTGTATTCACCAGCCGCTGAGTTCGCGGCGGTCCACCACTGGCCGCCGCGCGCCTTCTTTGTTTCCGCACCTGCGCACTTGGTTTGGGCGGTTGCGACCTACTAAGGGGCATAGCTCAGTCCGGATGCTCGCGATCACGCGTGAGCGGCCTTGGTCCGGAGAGGTGGCAGAGTGGTTGAATGCACCGCACTCGAAATGCGGCATACCTGCAAGGGTATCGAGGGTTCGAATCCCTCCCTCTCCGCCAATTGCGAACCAAACTGCGAACCCCGTCCTGACCGCCGCCGTCAGGGCCCGAACCACCCAGAACGGCACGCTCCAGCGTGCCTTTGTCGCCCATGATGCGGATTTCGTGGTCGTCGACCTCGATACGGTCCACGAACGACGTGATCACGGCCTTGCGGAATGGCACCGCACCGGTCGTCAAGTTCTGGCGCATCGTCGCACCGAAGCGCTCCAGTACCGCCGGGTTGATATGTACGGCGGGCCGGACCGACGTGCGCGCCCGCTCCAAGGCAGCCTGCGCGCGATCATGCTCCAGCTTCAGGCCGGTGATGCGGGCCTTCAAAACGTCGTCCATCTCGGCAAGGCCGTCCTCGATGATCTTGTAGAGCCGGTTCAATCGCGTTTTCGCCTGCTCGGCTTCCTGCTCCAGGCGGCCGACGCGATCATCGACGGCGGCAGCTTTTTCGGCGCGCCCAGCTGTCAACGCCATCAGCATTTCGGACAGGCGCACCGGCGTCAGCAGACGGCTGGCCAGATGCTCGGTGACGAGGCTGTCCAGCTTATCCATGCGGATCGAGCGGCCCTTGCACCCAGTCTGCCCCTGCCGATGCTGGCGCGAGCAGGTGTAATACTTGTAGACGTTGCCCTGCTTCGAGGTGCCGGTGCGCAGCGTCATGCCGCCGCCGCAGGTCGCGCACACGGCTAATCCCGTGAGCAGGATGGGCCCCGTGACGACGCGCGGCGCAACCACTTTTGGGTTCCGCGCCTTGAGCAACGACTGCACATGCTCGAAGGCCGAGGGCTCGATGATGGCTGGGACTTCGGTCGTGATGACTTCGCCCGCCTCCTTGGCAACGCCCGTCTTGCTCACCTTCCGATTGAACCGATGCTGGCCGCAATAAACGGTGTCGGTCAGCAGCCGATGCACCGGGCCGATGCCCCAGCGGGCTCCGTGCCGCGTGCGATGGCCATCCTCGTTGAGCCAGCGCACCACAGCCTTGACGCCTTTCGGCCCGCTGGCACCATCGCCTTGCGCGAACAAGCGAAAGATCAGCCGCACCTGCTCGGCCTCGACATCGTCGATGACCAGCTTCTTTTTGACCCGCACGCCGCGCTGCTCGACTTCTATAGGCCTATAGCCATAGGGCGGCTGCGACCCGTTCCAAAACCCTTGCCTCGCGTTCTCCTTCATCGACCGCAGCACATGCTTGGCGGTCTCTTTGGATTGATATTCGTCGAACAGCGCGATGACCTGCCGCAGCATCACTTGTGCCGGATCATCACCCAACTCCTGCGTGATCGAGACCAGCCGGACGCCGCTCTTCTTCAGCTTACGCAGATAGAATTCGAGGCCGAACGCGTCGCGGAAGAAGCGCGAATAGGAATGGACGACGATGACATCGAACGCGTTCTCGCCGTTGCAGGCGCGCTCGATCATCTCTTGGAACACCGGCCGCTTGTCGTCAGTCGCCGATGCCCCCGGTTCCACAAATTCTGCGACGACCTGCCAGCCGCGCGTGGCAGCCCAAGCCCGCGCCTGCGCCTTCTGGTCGGGGATCGACAGATCCTGCTCGGCCTGCCGCCCGGTGGACACCCGCAGATAAAGCGCCGCGTTACGAACACCCAGATCGGCGCGCGGCATCACCCGCGACCGCAACCCTGGCTTCTGCATCGACTTGTCCTCTCAAGACACGTGCCGCTTCCTCATCTTATAACGCACCAGCGCCCCCTTGGCACGCCGATCGCCGGAATGCGTGCGGGTGCTATTCCGCAATCAGTGCGTCGATGACCGCGCCAAGAAACATTTCGATTGCCGCCAGTTCCTTGGCGTTGACGGGGATCGTATCGGGAAGGTCGTCGAACGGCACGCTCACCCCTGTTGCATCGTTGCGGTTCTTCATCACCCCGTCATAATTCGGCCGTTAGATTGCATGAGCGATTACACGCGTCGCGAAGCATTTGGCATCACCGCACGCCACCGTGTATGGATGGCTCCGCGTAGAGAGGACCTTCGGAGGGTAAGGGCATGTTTAAGTTGCCGACGTGGGCTAACATTGCGACCATTGGCGGACTCGTAGTGGCCGTCGCAGCATTCGGCTATCAAGTTTACTCTGACAATCGAACGCCTTCTCCTGTGCATGTTGCACAAACAAATGGTCAAAAGGCCGATGTCGTTGTTGGCGACAAAGTTGCCGGCGACAAGGTGGCGGGAGATAAAGTGCAAGGCGATAAATTCGTCGGCGATAAGATTCAGGGGAATAAAACTTCCATAGATCAACGCACTACTGGAGATAATAGTCCTGCAATCTCAAGCGGGCGAGATACATTCTACAAGGAGAAGAAATAATTCGTGTGAAGTCAGCGTGATTAGCGTTGAACGAGGTGGCGGATGTCGCGCATTTATTTTAAGTCGAAAAGACTGGCGGTAGCTGTTTTGACAGTTTACGCGATAATCCCAAACGCATTCGCGCAAACGACACAAGACACAAAAGGTTATTGTAGCCCGACTGTAAAAACAGATGGCGACGGAAAAGTGACCATCCAGTGTAACGTATATAACAATATTCCAACGTCACTTGGAGCGAAAACCGCACCCTCCACCGTTGTTCCACTTCCACCAGTAGCAGCCGTTTGCCATACTAGGGCCTTCTCCGGCGCAACGAAATCCGGCGGAGCGACCGCAACGATGGTGGTTTCAAGTGCGACAACAGAATGTTCTGCGCCCGCTTATCTTGACAAAGATCGCACAATTCCTCTTTCAAATCTGAGGGTGATAGCGCAAGGAAATCGTGGGTCTGTGACTGCTAGTAGCGGTAGCATTACATACCGGCCTCGCGGAGGCGTTATTGGTGAAGACACATTTATTGTTGGAGGTTGGGGGTTCTTAAATGGCCAACGACTAGATTGGAAAACCCAATTTAGGGTAGTCAGCGCTAGGTAAGCCTGTTTGATTGAGCGCACCCACGAAACCGGACAGATGTGAACTATTTGTCGGTAATAGGTAATTTTTCACGCCCGACGTGTTTCCTGCTGACGATGGAGGCTGGACATTTTCATTGTCGATGCCGCGCCAACGGTCATTTCTTTGTAGGGCTGCATAAAGATTTTAGTGCGTGTTCCTTGTCTTCCATTCTTCGCATAAGGCGCTCGTCGGGCGGCGGTGTGTTCCCGAATTTTCCGATGTATGCATCGAGAATTATTTCTTGCCCGTGCACTAATGGCTTGTTGGCACGCTCGTCTTCATCGTTCATCCAGCGCCTAAAACCCGGAGCAAAAACAACGCTCTTTGCGATGTCCCTTCCTAGCTTTTGGGCATCAGCATCTTTGGCTACCATTTTGACAACGTCTCGAGCGGCCTCAGTCAATTTATATCGCGGGTCTATAGATTTTTTGCTGTCCCATTGGTCATAGACTTTAGACACAAGAGCCTGGGTCTGATGAGTTAAGTCTTGTATGGGAGCTTCCCTAATTGAGATCATCGCCTTAACATACGCTGAAATACGCGGGTCAGTGCCAAATCGCCTAAGCATATATTGAGCGGCTATCGCATCAGCCATGGCTTCATTTATGTTTTCTCGCATAATTGTATCTGCTTTCTCTTGATCGACAGATAGTATGCGTTCTTTTTGTAGCGGATCAAAGACACGCTTCATGGCATCTTGCAGCGGTTTCACTAATGATTTTTGATAGATAATAGCATGAGAAATTTCGTGTATGCCTACACGCATACGATCTATATCGAGAAACTGGTCGTTTATTGAGTTGGCTTTGCACGGCGCAGCAGAAGCGTTGTTCGCTTTCATAGCTTCACGAAGTGTGAACCCCATCACTAAGTTATTTGCACTATAATACATACCATTGTTCGGCGATTCTCTTGCTGGAAACGGGTTTCCACTGATTTTGATACCATCGCTCCGAAGTTCATTAAATAGCAGCTCGCGCAGCCCATCCAGAAATGCTTTTTTGGCGTAATCCATTATTTATAATATGATTTGTAATTTCAATAAATCGTTAAGGGCTGGATATAGAGTGGTTTTCTGGCCCAAAAGTCAGGATATTTGCGACACCCTGATGAACCAAGCAAAATCAACGGCATAGGCTGTCGCGCAAATCAGGTGCGAAAGGCCGAGCCTTCGGGTAGGCTCGGCACATGCTCATCGGCTACGCCCGCGTCTCGACTATCCATCAGAATCTTGACCGCCAGCTCGGCGCCCTTCTAGCCGCCGGTTGCGTAGCCATCTTTGCAGAGAAGGCCTCCGGCCGCGATGTACGTAACCGCCCGGAACTTGAAAAGGCCATCCAGGCCCTTGGCAATGGCGATGTGCTCGTGCTGGCTGAATGGGACCGGGCCACCCGCTCGATGATGGACGGCATTGCCATCATGCAGCGCGTTGGTGACCGTGGCGCGACCATCAAGGTTCTGGACAAGCCACACCTGGATTTGAGTACGCGCATGGGACAGGGCTTCCTCGCCTTTCTGTCTGCGCTCGCTGAGGAAGAGCGCGAACGCATCCACAAGCGCGCTGCCGAAGGCCGTTCAGCCGCGCGCCGACGTGGTGTACGCATGGGCCGACGGCCAAAATTGACCCAACATCAGCAGCAAACCGCCCGCACCCGCCTCGCCCGTGGCGAAAGCTGCCGCACCGTCGCAGCCGACATGGCCGTGCACCACGCCACCATTGCCCGCCTCAGATAGCCGCTGGCGACCATCACAAGCGGTGCTCACAAGCCTTTTGTTACTTTCATATCAATCTGCTAGACTTGGTGCATGGCTTTTACCGATCCCATCTTGACTCGCTTCCGAGCGGCCCTCACCGAGGTTTACGGCGACCGCATCGAGCGCGTCGTACTATATGGGTCGCGCGCGCGGGGGGACGCGCGCTCAGACAGCGACTATGACGTCGCCGTGTTTCTTAAAGACCTCGCGAGCCGCTGGCAGGAAGTGCGCCGCATCACCGATATCGAGCTCGCCATGCGCGATCATACGGATGCCGACATTCATGCCATGCCTTTTCCCGCCGGAAGCTGGCGCGATCCGTCTTCGCCTCTGATGTACGAGATACGCAAGGATGGGCTCGAACTATGAAGCCGCAGACCTCCGCCTACCTCGACAGCGCCGACGAGGCCATCCGGGATGCCAAGCAAATCTTGGCAGTCAACATTCCCCGGCAGGCGGCCCGCCTTGCCTATTATGCTCAATTTCATGCTGCGCAGGCGTTGATATTCGAGCGTACCGACAAAGTTGCTAAGACGCATAAAGGCGTCGACAGAGAATTCCACAGGCTTGCCATGGCCGAGCCGACGTTCGCGCCAGGATTTGCGGCCACCTTGAGCGCCTCCTACCACTTCAAGGAAGTCGCTGATTATGAAACGGGTGCTGCCGCCGTTGTAACGGCTGCGGATGCGGGGCAGGTTATCACCGCGGCCGAGCACTTCGTTACCACGGTGCGACGTGCCCTCGCACCGCCTGCTGGAACTCCCACCCCGTAGTCGCCGCATCATTTCGAATTGCTATCAAGAACTTACCTCAAACAGGAGTAACAGGGGCAAAAGTCCGGGCAGGTGTTGCCGGCCTGCGATTCCCAAGCGGGGGTATTTTGTGACTCCGTAACAGCATGGCCGATTCACCTCGCACCGTCGATGGGCTTGGCCTCGAAGAGCTGAAGTCGTTGGTGGTGCAGGCCTTGGAGGATAATGCCCGGCTCAAGGCAGAGAACGCGGAGCTGCGCGAGGAGATCGCCCGGCTCAAGGGGCTGAAGGGCCGTCCCAAGATCAAGCCGAGCGGCATGGAGAAGGCAACCGATCCGGCGGCCAAGGGCCAGCGCCAGATCGGCCGGCGCGGCTCCAAGCGCACGAAGGTCACGATCGACGAGGAGCGGGAGATCAAGGTCGCGAACCCGCCCGACGGCGCGCGGTTCAAGGGCTACGAGGAGTTCCTGGTCCAGGACATGATCGTGCGACCGCTGACCGTGCTCTACCGGCGCGAGCGCTGGCAGACACCGGACGGCCGGACCATTGTGGCGCCGCTGCCGACCGGGATCACCACCCACTTCGGACCCGAGCTGAAGCGCTTCGTGCTCGCCCAGTACCATCAGGGCCAGACCACCATGCCGCGGCTGCTCGCCCTGCTGCAGGACCTCGGCATCATCATCTCCAAACGTCAGCTCGTTCGATTGCTGATCAAGAGCCAGGACGCGTTTCTGGGCGAAGCTCGTGACGTGCTGCGCACCGGGCTCGGCGCAGCCCCGTGGATCACGGTCGACGACACCGGAGCGCGCCACAAGGCCAAGAACGGCGTGTGCACGCACATCGGCAACGACCGGTTCGCCGCCTTCATCACCACCGGCTCGAAAAGCCGGCTCAACTTCCTCGAACTGCTCAACGCCGGCGACACGACGCATCTGATCAACGATGCGGCGATCTCCTACATGGGCGAGCACAACCTGTCGGCCAAGGTGATCGCCTTGCTCTGCGGCCACCCCACCACGAGCTTTGCCGGCCGTGAAGCGTGGACGGTGCATCTGACGGCGCTCGGCATCACCGCGCTGGAGGTGCACCCCGATCCCGTCCGTGTCGCCACCGAGGCCGCGCTGTGGGGCTCGATCTGCGCACAAGGCTTGATCGACGACACCGTCATCGTTTCCGACGGCGCCGGCCAGTTCGACATCGGCCACCACGCCGCCTGCTGGGTGCATGCAGAGCGCCTCGTGCACAAGTTGGACGCGTTCACCCAGGACCGGCGCACAGCCAAGGAGGCGATCCGGGATCGCATCTGGACGCTCTACGCCGATCTGAAAGCCTACGCTCGCGCGCCGATGCCCGAAGCCAAGGCCGAGCTGGCCACCCGCTTCGAAGCGATCTTCACGACCAGGACCTGCTTCGTCACGCTCGATCGGCTGCTAAAGCGGCTGCACGGCAAGAAAGCCGATCTGCTGATGGTGCTGGAGCGGCCAGACACTCCGCTGCACACCAACGGCTCGGAGAGCGACATTCGCAGTCACGTCACCCGCCGCAAGGTCTCCGCCGGCACTCGCTCGGACCTGGGCCGCGACTGCCGCGACGCCTTCCTCGGACTGATGAAGACCTGCGCCAAGCAGCGGGTCCGCTTCTGGGATTATCTGGGTTGCCGCCTCAGCGTGCCGGGCGCTGCCAGCGTGCCGCCGCTGCCCGCACTCATCCAGCCGCCCTGATCTTGCCAAGTACAGACCGCGTGAATGGCGAACCGGCGATGCAGATCGCCCGGCGTTTTGCCCCTGTTACAAACAGGATCGCGATATCGCATTGCATGCTGCTCGGCTCCGCAGCGGCACCGTAAGTCGGTGCCGCTCCTTCCGCTGTCGACTATTTCCCTTGCGATGCACCTTGGTTCTCAAAATTACACTACAATTACAATCACATACGGGTTCGCAGATTTATTCCGGCTGGCCCGCCAACCTAACGTTCGAGATCGTTGCGCGTCGCTCATCGCCTCGACGCGGCAGATGAGACGGAAGAACATGCCGTCGGTGACTTTCCGCCGTCGGGTGTCGGCGATTCATGACGGCGATCTGCACTGGACTTGGGGGCCGGTTGCATGTGACGGGCCTCTTGCCGCAGTGTCCTCATAATGCGTACGATTTCCGCAGCGAGGCGCGCCGCAATGGGAATTCGATGATGTCAAAGACCACGATCACGACATTGAAAACGACACTTCTCCGCGTGCCGTGGGCAGGGCCGCCGCCACCGAACGGCATCATGCCACCGATTGCGCGGGAATTCCTGGTGCTCGAAGTCGGCACCTCCGGCGGCATCACCGGAATGGGCTATCTACAACCCCTGACCGGCGGTCTCGAAACGCTCGATGCCTGCATCAAGGAACTGATCGCGCCGAAAGTATTGGGTCGCGACGCGACGGAGGTGGAGGCGATCTGGCAATCGCTGTGGGCATCGACGTACTGGCTCGGTCGCGCCGGCATCGCGCTTTTTGCCATTTCAGCCCTCGATATCGCGTTGTGGGACATCGTCGGGAAGCGGGCGGGATTGCCGTTGTTCCGGCTGTGGGGTGCGGCGCACTCCTCCGTGCCTGCTTACGGCTCCGGTTGTTGGCGCGGCCTTGGGCGCGATGGCATGATCGAGCGCGCCCGGCATTTCACGGCTCAAGGCCTCGGTGCCATCAAGATGCAGGTGGCGCATATTCGTCCGTGGCGTGAGGATGTGAAGAATGTTCACGCGATGCGGGATGCGCTCGGACCCGACATCGAGATCATGGTCGACGTCAACATGGGGTGGGACGCGGGAACGGCGATCCAGGCCGGCCATCATCTCGACGCGTGCGACATCTACTGGCTGGAAGAGCCGGTCGTCTGCGAAGACTTCGACGCCTACGCGCGAATTGCGGCAGCCCTCAAAACCCGCGTCGTCGGCGGTGAATCTCACTTCACGCGGTTTGACATGCGACCGTTTTTTCGCGTGCCCGCCACACCGATCCTGCAGCCGGATCCGATGCGCGGTGGATTGACGGAGATGCGCAAGGTTGCGGCCGTGGCGGACACGTTTGGTTTGAAGATTGCGCCGCATTGCTTCCACGAACTGTGCGTGCACGTGACGGCATCGATCTCCAACGCCAGCTATCTCGAATACATGGATTGGAACGACGATATCTGGGTGACGCCTGTTGTTCCAAAGCAGGGCCTCGTTACGCCCTCGGAGGCACCCGGACACGGACTGGCATTCAAGCCGGAGATCCTTCGCGCCTGTCGCGTCGGCGGGCACGAGACGGTGCAGCAGCGCTGACATGCGGCTGTGCCCGTTGACTTTGCCGAAACGCAAACGGATGCTCCCCCCGGAAGGCGCGCCGCAACATGAGCGCGCCAGCGGAGGGACTGCCAGATGACAATTTCACGGCGCACATTCACCGTCGGCAGTGCCGGCACGCTTGGCCTCGCGGCGCATGGTCTGCTCAAGCCGGCCTTTGCGCAGAGCGAACCCGTCAAGATCGGCTGGCTCGCCGCCCTGACTGGTCCCAGCTCCGCGCCGGCGGTCGGTTTCAACCGTGGCGTGATGTACGCCGTCGAGAGCATCAACGCGGCAGGCGGCGTCAAGGGTCGCAAGATCGAGCTGACCACACGCGATACGCAAGGTGACCCGACCAAGGCTGTCAACGCCACGCAGGAGATGATCAGCGCCGCCAAGGTGCACGCTATCTGGGGCCCGACAAACTCCGGTGAAGCGTTGGCCACGACGCCGCTGATGGCGCGGGCGAAGATGCCGAACCTGCATCCGTGCGTCGTCGACAGCCTGATCGACACCGGCAAGTTTCCCAATGCCTTTCGCATGGCTCCGTCGAACACACAGTGGGATGACGCGGTGCGCAACTACGCGCTGAAGATCCTCAAGGCCAAGAAGGTGGCCGTCATCGGCGACACCACCGGCTACGGCACGGCCGCCGCAAAGGCCTCCGTGGAGGCGTGCAAGAAGGACGGTGCCGAAGTCGTTTATACCGCGCAGATCGATGCCACGCAGCCGGACATGACCCCCGATATGCTGCGCATGAAGAACGCGGGTGCCGAGGCCATCATTTCATGGAGCACGTCGACCGGTATGGCGGCGCGGCTCTTCAATGCGCGCGCCGGTCTGAACTGGGATGTGCCGTTCGTCGGACACCCGTCGCTGGGCTCGGGCGAGGTCGGCACGCTGATCGAGAAGCCGGCCAACTGGGAGAAGGTATACACGATCAACTATCGCAGCTGCAGTTTCGATGCCGACGGTAAGCTGCCGGCACGCACGCAGGAGTTCCTCGACAAATCGGCGGGCAAAATCGATCTCAAAGATACCCTGCTGTGGTGGGTCGTGTCCGGCGTCGATGTCATCAACCTGTTGGCCAAGGCTGTCGAGACCACCGGCAGCACCGATAGTGAGGGCATTATCAAGTACCTGAACGGACTGAACAAGTATCCCGGACTGTTCGGCAGCTACACTTGGACCCCGACCGAGCATAACGGATATCCCACGGACGAGATCGTCATGGGGCTCGCGAACTCGTCCAAATCAGGTGCCTTGAAACTCGCTCCTGGTTATTGAGGGCGACCGATATGGCATTCGGCGCAACGCTGGCCTCGATACTGTCTACGGGACTTGCGATGGGGGCCATCTACGCCCTCATCGGCATCACTTACAATGTGATGTACTCGACTTCGCGCGTGATGAGTTTCACCGCCGGTCAACTCGGCATGCTGGGCGGCGTCCTCGGCGCGCTGTTCACGTTGCGCTTGGGGATGCCGCTTCTCGTCGGCTTCGCGCTCACTCTTCTCTGTTGTGCAGTCGTCGGGATGGTCACCGAGTTCGTGGCCGTGCGTCCCGTGCTCGCGAGCCTCGACCAGCATCTCTACGTGCTCTCGACCCTCGCACTCGCGCTGATAATCCAGCAGGTTACCGCGATCGAATGGAGCACGGAACCGCAGGCCTTTCCGCGCCTTTTCGGAATTGGTTCGGGCGCGCTTGACGAGAAGTTCTGGTTACCAGTGGTGGCCTGCGCAATGACGATGGGTGCGCTCGAGTGGATGCAGCGCAAAACGTTGGTCGGGCGCGCGTTTCTGGCGGTCGCCGAAGACAACTTCGCGGCCCGCGCACTCGGACTGCCGGAGCGGAACTTGCGCATCGCCAGCTATGCTCTTGCGGGAGCCATCGGCGGCATCGCCGGATACGCCGGCGGTGAACTGATGTTGGCGTTCTTTGCCAACGGCGCATTTTTGAACTTCTACGGTTTTGTGCCGGTCGCCCTCGGGGGCCTCGGCAACAATCGCGGTGCGATCGTCGGCGGCGTCGCCTTGGGCATCTTTCAACAGGCGGCGAACTTCTTGGTGGGCGGCATTTTCGCCTCGGTGGCCGTTTTCGTGGTCTTTATCGTTGTGCTGCTTGCGGTTCCGCAGGGGCTCTTCGGAACATCGACAGCGAGGCGCGTGTGACGAGTCTATCGGATGCCGCAGTCGAAAAACCTGCAGAACTCGGACACAAAGCGTCGGCATTGACTGCAGCCGGACCTTTCGTGGCCCTCGCGGCGGTGGCCGCAATCTTGCCGCTCATCGGCAACGACTACTGGGCCGTGATCGCGACGCGGGCAGCCATCTATTGGGTACTCGTCGCGGGTCTCAATCTGATCGTCGGTTACGCCGGGCAGTTGGCCATCGGTTACGTTTCGCTGCTCACGCTGGGGGCCTATGTCACGAGCGTGCTCGCGGCTGGTAACGTATTGCCGGCAATGCCTCTGGCCGTATGTTTTGCAGCCGCCGCGATGACCGGCGCGATCTTTGGCGTCGTTGTCGGGCTGCCCGCGCTGCGGTTGCGCACGTTTTATTTCGCCATCTCGACACTCGGGTTCGCCACCATCGTCACCCAGATCGCGCTCGCCTGGCAGAGCGTGACGGGCGGTGGCATTGGCCTTACCGGCCCAGAGTTTCCAAAGCCCTTCGATACTCCGTGGGGTTTTTACACGTTCTGTCTCGGCGTGGCGGCTTTCGCAACCTGGATCACGTCGAACGTCGCTCATAGTCGATACGGTCGCGCGCTGGTGGCCATCCGCGATGCCGATGTAGCGGCCGAAGCGAATGGCATTTCCAAATCGCGGGCGCTGATCCCGGTATTTCTGCTCGGTGGTGCCATGGCGGCTGTAGCCGGTGGCCTGTTCGCCGTGCTGCAAACCTACATCACGCCGGATGCGTTCACGTTCGATCTGTCGGTGCTGTTCTTCATCGCGATTCTCATTGGCGGACGGGGGTCGATTTTAGGGCCGCTGATCGGCACGGTGGTGCTGACGATCCTGCCGGAGTTCGCAGCTCCCCTCGCGGCTTGGTCGACTTTTCTCTATGCGGTGCTGTTGCTCGTCATTGTCCTGGCAGTGCCGGGCGGCATCGCCGACGTGCTCGACTTCCACAATCGGCGCGTCTTGACGAATAATCGCGCCATCGTCCCTGATCCGAGCGTTTTGCCTGGGCTCTATGCCGGCCGGCCCGCAGCGGAGCCGCTGACGATGCGCGGGGTCGTTCTGGCCTTCGGTGGCGTTCGTGCGCTCGACGGTGTCGATCTGACGATCGAACCCGGCACGGTGCACGGCCTGATCGGTCCCAACGGCAGCGGCAAGACGACAGCCCTCAATGTCATCTCCGGTTATTATGCGCTGCAAAAGGGCGAAGTCCGCATCGGTGACACACCGTTGCCCACCGGGCGTCCGGAACTGCGCGCCGATCTGGGTCTTGCCCGCACGTTTCAAACCCCGCGCGTCGTCGCGGAGGAGACTGTCCTAGAGAACGTCATGATCGGCGGCACCGTCTCAGGTCGCGCCGGCTTTCTGACGACATTGCTGGCACTGCCGGGGCGCGGCCGCGACGAGCGTGAACTTGCTGCGCGCGGACGCATGGCACTCCGGGCGGTCGGCCTCGAAAGTCTGGCCGATGTGCGCGCGAGCAGGCTGCAGCATAGCGAGTTGCGCTTCATCGAGATCGCCCGCGCTCTGATGCTGGCTCCTAAACTGCTGATGCTCGACGAACCCGCAGCAGGACTTTCCCCCGATGAGATTGCGCGCCTCGGAGATCTCATTTCGGCGATTGCGCGGCATGGTACGGCTGTACTGCTGGTCGAGCATCATGCCGACCTCATCTTCGCCATCTGCCAGCATGTGACCGTGCTCAATCTTGGTCGCGTGCTCGCGGACGGGACGCCAGCCGACATTCGTTCTCACAAGGAGGTCGTCAGTGCCTATCTCGGCGGCTGAAGCGCTGTTGCACGTGCGCGATCTCGACGCCGGTTACGGCAAGATCGCCGTGCTGCATCGTGTGTCGATGCACGTCAATCCAGGCGAAGTGGTTGCTCTCGTCGGCCCCAATGGCGCAGGCAAGACGACCCTGTTGCGGGCGATTTCCGGACTTCTGCCTTGGACGGGCGGCGATGCGACGTTTGCGAAAGAGTCGTTGGCTGGAACAGGCCCGCGCGAAACGGCGCGTGCCGGTCTCGTGCATGTTATCGAGGGACATCGTGTGTTTACGCAGCAAAGCGTCTACGACAACCTGCTACTCGCGGGCTACGATGTGCCGCGCGGCGAGCGCACCGCGCGCATCGACGAGGCCCTCGCGTACTTCCCCGAGATCGCGGCCAAGCGTCATGACCTCGGCGGCGCCCTCAGTGGCGGCCAGCAACAGATGCTGGTGGTGGCCCAGGGCCTCGTGCGGCGACCCCGCCTGCTGATGCTTGATGAGCCGTCGGCAGGTTTAGCCCCGGTGTTGGTTGATCGCGTGCTTGGCGTCGTTGGCGAATTGCGGCGAAAAGGCACGGCCGTGCTGCTGGTTGAACAACTCGTCGAGAAGGCTCTTGCGAGCGCCGACCGTGTCTACGCGCTCGCGCGCGGGCGCATCGTCCTGGACGAGCCGACCACCGCGGCCGATCTTTCGCACAAGATCGAGGCCGCTTATTTCGGCCACGCGAGTTGAACTATCGAGCGAGTAGGCGTCATGAAAATCACTGCGATCCATGGGCACTATGTCCGCATTCCCTGTGACATGGGCGCGCCGTTAGACGACATGGGCGGCATTGCTTTCCCGACCATGGATCACCTGCTGATCGAAGTCCGGACCGATGCCGGCATCACCGGCTGGGGAGAGGCCTTCGGCCACTCCATCATTCCAGCCACGCTTGCCGCGCTCGAGACTTATGTTGCGCCCTGGTTCATCGGTAAGGACCCGACGCCTGTTGCCGCCCTGCATCGCGCCGCGCAACAGACGTTTCACCTGTTCGGTCGTAACGGGCCAGTCGTTTATGCCCACTCCGGGATCGACATAGCTTTGTGGGATATCGCGGCTAAGCGCGCGGGCGCGCCGCTACATCGGTTGCTCGGGGGCGCTGCGCGTAGCGAGGTCCGTGCTTACGCAAGTCTACTGCGCTACGGCAAGCCCGAGATCGTGGAGCGCATCTGTCGCGGTTGCGTCGCCGAGGGTTATCGACACATCAAGCTGCATGAAATTGCCACCGATGCCGTGCTGGCCGCGCGCGCGGGCACCGGTCCGGGCATCGGCATCGCCAACGATGTCAATTGCCCGTGGACGGTGGCCGAGGCGACCGCGATGGAGCAGGCCTATCGCCCGGCCGGCCTTGCGTGGCTCGAGGAGCCGCTGTTTCCACCGGAGGATCACACAGGGTTGGCGCGTGTGCGCGAAAAGTCGACGACGCGTATCGCGGCCGGCGAGAACGCCGCGGGCGTGCATGATTTTCGCAACATGTTCGAGCGCGGTGCCATCGACATCGCTCAGCCCAGCGTGACAAAGATCGGCGGCATAACCGAGATGCGCAAGATCATCGCGCTGGCGGAAGCGCATTCAGTCGAATTGGTGCCGCACTGCGCCTATTTTGGCCCAGGTAATCTGGCTTCGATCCATATCGTGGCGTCGCTGGCCACCGACACGATGTTGGAACGTCTGTACGTTAATCTCGAAGCCAGCCCTTACGGCACCAGCATGGATGCCAAGAACGGAATGGTGCCGGTACCGCAAGGCCCGGGCCTTGGTGTTGAACCCGACATGCGTGTCGTCGAAAAATACCGACAGGGCAGGATCGCGACGGTGTCGTGATCCATCACGAATGGTGCCTCACGTCGGCGAATTCCGTTGCCGCGAAGGCGGATGACACCGGATCGAGCTCGATCCAACCTTGGCATTCGCCGTTGCTGAAAACGAGCTCCGCCGAGGCCATCCGCGCAAATTGAAGTGCGTCCGCATCGATATCTTCGAGTACGAGGTAGTGTAATCCGCCTTGTCGCGCGACGGTCGTGCACCGCATCAGTAGAGCTGTCCCCATACCTTGGCGTCGATGCGCCTCTGCGACGGCGATGAGCAGGTGCATGATGCGCTTGATGGATGCGGTGCCGCTCAGACGATAGAGCGCCACCGCCTGAATCTGGCCGTCGACCTGCACACCAAAGACGCCGTCCAGCCGGCCGGGCGGCGACTCGTCTCCATGCGATCCGGGGCTCAGGGCGCGCGACCAGCCGATCTTTGGCTGCGTCCCCACCGGCATGCCGGGGTCGAATGCGATGACGGATTCGGCCCACGGCCCATCATACAACATGAGTACCTCCAGACTGGATCTAATTTCTGGATGGCATTTTTCACGGGTGCATGATTCAAGCGTGAATTTTTAAAGTCGGACCGGCCTTTGACGATCGTTTCACGCCCGTCAGCTTCCAATGCGGCATTGACCGTTTCTCATTTTTTCTTGAGGTTGCAGTTTGAATGTTGCATGCAACCCGTCAAGCAAGATTTCCGAAGGGCACTTCGGTTTGGCGGGTTGCACCCAGTTTTTCGCTTGCAACCGACTTAAAAAATCAGCATTTTTTAGTCCCCAAAGTTTTGCTTTCCATAGGCAGCACTCCTACACTTCTGTCGACGATGTCGATGGGGGACGGAACGCCATGCCGGGAGACGCGGGGCCAGTGGCCGGCGAAGCCGACCGCCTGAAGTTGAAAATATTCGGGAAATTTTCGGCGTCCGTGAATGGGCACGAGGTTGGTCTCAGCCGGAAGGCGCAGGCGCTGCTCGGCTATATGATGCTGTCTTCGACGCGTCAGTTGCCAAGAAGCAAGTTGATCGGGCTTCTCTGGAGCGAAAAGGACGAGCAGCTCGCGAAGGGTTCGTTGCGCCAATCGTTGAGCGAGATACAGCGTGAACTCAAGGCTTTCGGCTGCTCTCAATTCCACGCGGACCAATTGAATGTGACCCTCGAAATCGACGATGTCGCGTGTGATGCAATCGACGTCGTCTCGGATGCAGAGCGCGGGACCGTCGATCCAATCCTGCATGCGCGCGAACGACTTACCGATACACTTCTGGACGACGTCGAGAACGTCGATCCGGCGTTTTCGGAATGGATCACCGAGACCAGACCGGTCTTTCACCAGCGCCTGATCGATGCGCTGACGAAGCTGTTGCCGGATGAAGCTCAGACCGGTGTTTCGGTCACGCAAGAAGCTGCGGCCAAGGCGATATTCCGGCTTGATCTTGAGAACGAGCAGGCCGTACGCGTTCTGATCAAAGCGCATGTAGCTGCCGGCAACAATGGTGCCGCGCTCGCACTCTATGCACGGCTTTGGCGCCAACTTGACGATGCCTACGAGATCGAGCCGCATCCGCTCACGCAAGACTTGATTGCACGTTTGCGTCAGGAACAGCCGGAGGCGGTCGCACCTTTGGTTCAGCCCTCTGCGGAAGCGGCGGCGGTCGCTCTGGCGGCACCGGCAGCCAACCGTCCGTCGATTGTCGTTCTCCCTTTCCTAGCGTTGTCCCCCAACCTGGAGCCGCTCTACACGATAGGCATCGTCGACAGCGTCATTCAGGCGCTCTCGACATTGAAAGAGTTGCTGGTCATTTCACGCGGCTCGACGCTGATCCAGGTGTCACCGAGTTTCGATCTACGCGAGATAGGCCGTAATCTCGATGCACAGTATCTGCTGCATGGAAG
>JANYHG010000026.1 GCA_025359165.1 Hyphomicrobiaceae bacterium | reverse complement strand
TGCGGCACCGGCGGCGCGGAGCGACACGGGACGTGGTTTGGCCTTCATGAGGTGGAGGGCGTGTTGCGTGGGTTTGATAGCCAACACGGAAAGATGCCGGCCCTTGCCGGTTCGTGAGCGTGATTTGCGCCTCCTACGGTCATCGCGGCCGGGCTGATGTCGGTCAGGAGTAGCTGAACAGCGTTCTGGAGGTCGTGGGAAACGGCCGGCACGGGGTTACTCACTCGATCGGCTTAATATTCGCGTCGAGCCAGGCTGCCACCTCACTCTCTTTCCAACGGCGCTGGCGTAGGCCGGCGACACGGTACCCAGCTGGGAATTTCTCATCGGCGATCAAGCGGTAGACCGTGGCGCGCGATAGTTTCATGACCCGGACCACGTCTGCGACGCTGAGCAGCTTCTCCAGGCGGGAAGAGTTGTCAGCCGTGCTGATCGTCGTCCAGTGGGTGAGCAGCTCCGTTGGTAGTAGTGGGTCCGGGACGAGACCCTGGAATGGGAACGGCCATACGAACGGATCCTGGTCTATCTGAACGTCGTTCATTATGTGCTGCCCCCGCCGCCGTTTGTGATGCTACTGCAACGGTCTATGTGATTTGGCGCACAGTTGGCAACCCAGGAGGTCAAAATATAGGGGATAGAGTAGTGGGGAAATTTTGGAAGTCGGCTAAGTCATTGATTTTGTTGGGTGTCTGGCGGAGAGAGTGGGATTCGAACCCACGGTACGCTTTCACGTACACACGCGTTCCAGGCGTGCGCCTTAAACCACTCGGCCACCTCTCCGTCTCTATGGAACGCGGCGGACTATAGTGATCGATAACGGAAGCGCAAGGCCCACACCAACCAGATGAACGATGACGTGTTCAACGGAGCGACAACAATAGCATAGCGCCGGACAACAGGAGCAGCGCCATCACCAAATCACCGAAGTTTTGTTCACTCAGTCGTCGGTAGACTCGAAATCCGAGCCACGCGCCGATCAGCGTGCCGGGCAAAGCCAATGCGACCGGCACAGCCAGAGCCGCCGTCACGCGCCCAGCCATCGCGTGTGCCGCCAGCGCTGCGGTCAAAATGGTCAAATTGAAGACCTGAAACATGCTGCGTTTCTGATCCTTGCTCCAGCCGCGCAACGATGCCCACATCGTCGGCAACGCGCCCGACAAGCCTGCCATTCCGCCGAGTATACCTCCCAACATCCCAACCGTTCCGTCGGCCAACCGCCCGCCCCATGACACAGCGGTGCTGCCTCGCCAGACCAGCATGAACGTCGCGAAGCCAACCAAGAACAGTCCAACGCCGAATTTGAAGCTCTGCGTATCGACGTAAGTCAGCAGTCCCAATCCGATGGGCACCCCCAGCAATCCGGGAACGATAAATGGCAGCACCCGCGCAGGGTCGATCTCGCGCCAGATCGACGGGATCGTTTGCAATTGCCCCACCACGGAGCAGACCAGTGTCAAGGTCGCTGCTGTGATCGGGTCCAGTGCGTGAAGCCAGATCCCGACGGTGGTGAGAGCCGTGCCGAAGCCGGCAAGACCCGATACGAACCCGCCGGCCAATGCGCCCAGCATAATGACGAGGGCGTCCGACGTGGTCATGAAATCTCACTGAAATAAGAGTGCACAGGATGCCTCTTGCGCCGCCTTTACGCGAGCGGGTCCCAGCATCATACCGCCGCCGTGGCGGCTTGCTCGAGGAAAGCTGTAACACAGCGGTCAGTAAGGTAATCGCCAAAACGGCACAATTAGGTGCCGCAGTTCGCCGCGATCGTCCGGCACTGTCGCAGCACCACTGTACCGGGGGACGGGCTGACGAGGGGGACATTTCTCAGATGCGAAAATTGGCCGTGCTGGCTGTCGGATTGCCAATAGCGTGCGCCGCTTACGCCGTTTGGCCCGTAGCGTCCGCGCTACAAATCAATCACGCTATCAAAACTGGCGATGTCACAACTCTCGAGCGGCTGGTTCTTTGGGAGCCGGTTCGGGTGAGCCTGAAGGCATCACTGGCACACATTCCGGCGATGCAAATCGCGGGCGACGAACGGCGTCTGACGCGGGGTCAGGCGATGCCGTCGATCTGGGCGCGCGTCAAAACTGCTGCGGCTCCAATCATGCTCGATCGACTGATCGATACTTACGTGACCGCCGAAGGCGTCACGCAGTTGCATCAGATGCGAGGGGGCACGGTGTTGAGTGTGCTCGGTTTGAACCCGCAGACATCACAGGCAGAGAATGAAACCGGCAGTGAGCGGCGACGCCCTGCATACCGA
Organism: Hyphomicrobiaceae bacterium; assembly: GCA_025359165.1. Classification (GTDB taxonomy): domain Bacteria; phylum Pseudomonadota; class Alphaproteobacteria; order Rhizobiales; family Hyphomicrobiaceae; genus JABFRJ01. The sequence goes on along the minus strand of JANYHG010000026.1, from coordinate 3,590 downwards.
GCGATGTCAGCAACGCCAAATGCGGGCCAGCGCCCAAGCACGTCTGATGGAACCAACATCGCGTCGCGGCTGCTGACTTTCTACGCGGGGCTGCGACGCGCCCGCTTCCACTCGCTTTCGTTGGCCGAGTTCGAAATCGCGGATACAGCCAATACTGGCAGACGCATCGTCAGCCAGTTCGCGCTGAGCAATTTCGAGTGGAAACTCGTCAGCGTCAGGATCATAAGCGCAAGCTCATGATCGCCGCGTCGCGTTCAGGGCGCGCCTCATTCTCCAGCCGGCATTCCCTGCAGCAAGCCCGGCTTTGTCGACTTGCGGAACGCGAAGTAAATCTGCGATCCGATCAACACCAGACAAAGCGATAGGAAAAGCGCGCTGATCGGCCGTGTCACGAATACCGACAAATCATAGTGCGAAATCGTGACTGCGCGCCGGAACGTTTCTTCGAATTGCTTGCCGAGCACAAATCCGAGCAAAACAGGTGCAGGCTGAAAACCGAGTTGCATAAACAGCAGCCCAGCAAGACCGATAACAAGCGTTTCCATCACGCCAAACAGACTGTTGTTGACGCTGTAGGTGCCGATACAAATGAAGAACAACGCGGCCGGATACAAGAATTTGTACGGGATCGTGAGCAGCTTCACCCACAGCCCGATCATCGGCATGTTCAACACCATCAACATGATGTTGCCGATCCAGAAACTCGCGATCAGCCCCCAGAAAATATCCGGATGCTGTGTCACGAGCTGCGGCCCGGGTTGAATGTTGTGAATGATCAGAGCCGAAAGCAGCAATGCCATCACCGCGTCACCAGGAATGCCGAGGCTCATCGTCGGGATGAAATCGCCCTGCACGGAGGAGTGAGTCGCGGCTTCGGGACAGGCCACCCCCTCGATCGCGCCATGGCCGAATCGCTCCGGCGTCTTGGAGATTTTCTTCTCGGTGGCATAGGCGATGAACGACGCAATGGTCGGCCCCACCCCAGGGATCAACGAGCACAAGCTGCCGATGATGGTACCTCGAAAGGCCGGCATCGCGCCGAGTTTGAAATCTTCTTTCGACGGCCACAGGTCTTTGAATTTGACGTTCGTGTAGGCCGCATTGATCGGTGCCATGCGATTCACCGTCTTCATAAACTCGGCGATACCGAACAAGCCGAGGGCGATAGCAACGATCTCGAAGCCTTCGTACATGTGGAGCGAGCCGAACGTGAAGCGCTCCTGTCCGGTTTGCGGATCGTTGCCGACGGTCGCCAGAAGCAAGCCCAAGACCGTCATGGAGATGCCTTTAAGAGCAGAGCCGCGTGACAGCGTCGAGCCCGCAAGCAATCCCAACAGCATCAGGGAACAAATGTCCGCCGCACCGAATTGTTGCGACGCCGCCACCAATAGCGGTGCCATAAACATCATCTGCACGATGCCGAACGAGGCGCCGAAGAACGAGCCCATCATCGTGATGCCGAGCGCGGTCCCACCTTTGCCCTGCTTCGTCAACGGATATCCATCGAGACAGGTGACCGCATGTGGCGGGTGGCATGGCAAGTTCAGCAGGATCGAGCAGATCGCACCACCATACTGCGCACCGTAATAAATCCCGGCGAGCATGAGGACCGCACCGACGTGTGGCACCTTGTAAGTGAGCGGGAGCAAAATAGAAATCGCCGATAGCACACCTAGGCCCGGCAGGACACCGACCAGATTACCGATCAGAACGCCGATAAGACAGTACATGAGATTTTCGGGTTGCATCGCAACGCCGAAACCGTACGCCATGTTGGTGAAAACATCTGCCATCATAGCGAGAGGCCCTGCAGCTGAAACAGAGGAATGTTCATCTTCAATCCATAGATGAAGACGACGACGCCTACCGCGGTAATGAGGGTTGCCAATATCAGCGAACCCACCCAGGTCGCATCTTTGTCGCCGATCGCGGACAGAAACACGCACGCAAAAGTGCCGGCGACGAAGCCAAGTGTCTGCGTCAGCACAACGAACGCAAGCATGCCGACAATAATGGCAATTCCGCCCTTGATATCTGGATACTTCGATGCGGTGGGATCGAGATGATCGTGTGCGCCCTCGCCCACAGGCTCGGCAGCGTTGATCGCAATGAGCAGCCCGAGTGCAACGAGGATGATACTCAGCGCCATCGGCAGCATACCGGGCCCGATATTGCGCAGCCCACCGATGTTATAATTGAGAGCGTTCAAGCCCATGAAGACCCCGATGAACGCTACCAAGGCTCCAGCATAATAGTCACGCTTCACGCACACTCTCCCCAGCTATCTAGCGGCGCTTCGCGCTCGTCCGAAGATATAGCTGAGGGATGTTCAAAGGTTTTGTGGAAATCTGTCAAGCTAATGCGACAGAGGTGCACCCGGATAGCACCTTGGATAGTGTCGTGTTGCAAGAACACAACTCACCAAGAAGAGTTATGTAACCGGGTTCGATGTACGGTCGACAGCACGCTCGCGGTCAGAAAACAGCAAATACGTAACGAATACGGCAGACAGAACCAAAGACCAGTTCCGGACCACAAAGCGCAGCAACAACGGAATTGCCGGTATCATTTTAGGTCCTACAATCCCGAGTGCCGCCACGAGCAAGTCGGAATCAATGGCGGAGGGGACGGCGCCAGCGCCGGTCGCCGCGACCGTCTCTGGTGCCGAAGCGTAATCGTCAGCGACCGATGCCGATGGCTTCACGACTGCCATAACGCCGACCAATATCAGGCCCAATCCAGCAAACGTGCCGGCGATCATCGCGTACGCACTCGATGGTCCGTAAAGTTGAACGAGCTTGGTGCTGGCGGCAGCAATGCCAAACCCGAAGGCAATAATGAAGGGCACCGCCACGGCCACGCGCATAACATATCGCAAAACAGCCGATTCAACTGAATGCTGCGCGCGGTTTATAATTGAATCGAACATGACAATGCCCTCGGGAAGCTTGATGGTCAGAACAGCTTAAGACTTCCAGATAGCCCCGAGAACGAAACCCAGAACTGCTGCTACGGCCAATGTCGCCATAGGTTGGTCACGCACAGAAGTATCAACTGCCGATTTCAAATTGCCGGCGACTTCCTGAACGTTTTCACTGACTTCACCGCTTCGATTGTAAACTGTACGAGCAGCGCCCTCGACGCGGCCAGCAGCGCGATCGAGCTGCTCACTCGCCTTGTCGCGGAGATCATGCACTGCGTTCTTGGCGTCGTTAACGTATGGATTATCCTGAGCCATGTCAAAATCCTCAAATTGCGTTTTAAACTCCTTGCGATAACGCAGGCGGCAGCATTTGGTTGCCACAAAAGCTGGTGGAATGAAGCCGATTTCAGCGGCCCAGGCTCCGACCAATCGCCCGAGCTGCGCCGACTGTCTGCGTCCATATTTTGCCCGGGCGTATACCGCTGCGGTCGACGTGCAAAACTCGCAACAAATGCGAACGCTGCGCGTCGATCAGCGTCTGTACGATGGCGGCTGCCAACCGAGTGCTGTCGATCACCGTATCAACGCCGATGCGCACAACCGCTACCGCAGTTGCAACATCCGCAATTTGAGAATTTTCGATTTTGCCATCCATGACTGCCACAAT
>JANYHG010000018.1 GCA_025359165.1 Hyphomicrobiaceae bacterium | reverse complement strand
CTGGCGATTTCTGCGGTCGCAAAAAAATCCAAGGTGCCGTTCATTGCGGCCAATGCTGCGGCAGGTGCACTCACCGGGTCGTCGTGCAACAAGTACACGTTCCGTCTGCAGCCACCCGTCGACGTCCACACGCGGGTACTCGCCCCCTATTGCGCTGCGATCGGTAAAAAGTGGTACATCATGACTGCGGCGTATGCGTTCGGCCAAGATATCAAGAAGTCATTCACCGACTACATAACGGCCAACGGCGGCACAGTCGTAGGTGCCGACGAAGTGCCGGTCGGCACGCCAGATTTCTCGTCTTTCATTCTGAAAATTCGCGCAGCCAAACCAGACGTCGTCATCGGTGGCGTCGCAGCTAGTGACCTGACGACGTTCCTCAAGCAACGGAACGAACTCGGCATGCGCGGCAAGATTCCCTTCGCGGAAATCGCCGTCGGTAACACCGACCTCTGGGGTGTCGGCCCGGAAGCCGCCGACGGGTTGTTCACACTCACCTGGTATTACAAAAACCCGAACAATCCACCTGAAGAGCAGGCGATGGCTGCGGCCTACGAGAAAAAATACAACCGTCCCGCTGCCGACAAGGCGTGGATGGGCTGGATGGGCATGCGCGCCCTGCTGGAGTCGATTGAGGCAGCAAAGTCGACAGAAGCGGGTGCCATCGTCAATGCGCTTGAAGCCTGGAGTGTCAAACGCGGCGATCTCGCCTCGTCCTATCGACCGTTCGACCATCAGATGACGAGCCGCCTTCTCGTCGCAAGCATCAAGCCGAAGATCACCGACAAGTGGGACTATTTCGACGTCAAAGCGGAATTGCCCGCAACTCCGGCGGACGTCGAAAAAGCCTTCGGATCGCAGGCAGATTCTGCTTGCAAGATGGATGCGCTCTGAGCACTTCGGACGTGAACTCCGGACCTTGACGCCGTCGCGTGCGGCGACGTCGAGACTCCCAATGTTGATTTCATCAAACTGCTTTCGCAGTGACGGATCGGCGAACGGATTGTGGGGTAAGCCGTGCTTGACATGATCTTGTCGCAGGCCGTGAACGGTCTTGTGCTTGGGTTTCTCTACGTGCTGATCGCAATCGGACTATCGATCGTTTTCGGCATGCTCGGCATTGTCAATTTCGCGCACGGCGCGTTCTTCGCCATTGGAGCATATCTCGCGCTGGTCCTGTCGCGCGACTATGGCTGGGGAGCGGCGTTCCTTGCACCGGTTCTCGTCGGTGTCATCGGCATGGTCGTCGAGATAGTGCTGATCCGTCATCTCTACGGCAAAGAGCCGTTGCTTGGACTGATCCTGACGTTCGCACTCGCTCTGCTGGTAGAGGCGATCCTGCGCTTGATCTTCGGTGGCGCACCGCTGCCGTTCAGCCCGCCCAAAGTCTTGTCCGGCTTCGTTGAATACGGTCCCATTCTGATAACCAAGTATAGATTGACGGTGCTGGCTATAACGATCATCGCACTTGTCACCTTCTGGGCATTTCTTGAATACACCCGCTTCGGCCGCATTATTCGCGCCGGCTCGCGTGATGCTGAAATGGTCGGCCTACTCGGCATCAACCTGCCAATCGTTTTGTCCGGCGTGTTCGGTGTCGGCTGCCTGCTCGCGGGGCTCGCCGGCATGCTGGCCGGCCCACTATGGACAGTGAACCCTTCGATGGCCGGTGGTGCCATCATGCCCGCTTTCGTTATCGTCACCATCGGAGGTCTCGGCTCCTACGGAGGCGCGATCGTCACCGGCTTGCTGGTCGGTGTCGTCACAGCCATGACCATCCAATTTTATCCGGATTGGTCGAGTGCGGCCATGTATATCTTGATGGCTCTCATACTTTTGGTGCGTCCGCGCGGATTGTTCGGCGAAAAATGGGAGCGGTTCGAATGAGCACGCGGTCGTTTTTCTATCATCCGGTTTTTTGGGTCGCGATCGTTCTAGGTGCGCTGTCGGTGCTCTGGCTCGCGCTTGGCGCGCCGGTGTCACTCATCACCCAAATCGCCATCTACACTCTATACGGAGCCGGCGTGAACCTGCTGGTGGGCTACACGGGCCTGGTGCCTTTCGGCGCGTCCGTTTTCTTCGGCACAGCGAGTTACGTTGCAGCCTTCGTTGTGCTCGGCGGCTATGCCAACGATTTGTTCGCCATCGTACTTTCAATTGTATTCTCGGCAGTTCTCGGCCTGCTGATCGGTGCGGTGATCCTCCGCCGCACCGGACTCTATTTCTCTCTGCTCACTCTAGCGTTCTCGCAGATTGCATTTGAAGTGGCGTTCAAATGGACGGCTGTGACCGGCGGCGAGAACGGATTGCAAGGCGTCCCCCGCACGACGTTTGCAGACGCCAAGAGCTATCATATCTTCGTTCTTGTCGTCGTCGTCACCGCGATGTTGTTTCTCTGGCGGTTGGCCCATTCTCCGTTCGGCCGCACCCTGCAGGCCGTACGCGACAACGAACAACGCGCATCCAGCATCGGCACCAACGTCTATTTCGTCCGCCTGTGTTCGCTGACGTTGATGGCAGCGGTTGTGGGGCTTGCCGGCGCACTGCTCACCTTCATGCTGCAAGGTGTTTATGCCGATAACCTCAGTTGGCAGCACGCGGGCGACAGCTTGCTGATGACGGTTTTGGGCGGGGTGCACCATTTTCTCGGGCCGCTGTGGGGTGCCATTGCCTTCATCGTACTTGAAAACCGATTGTCCGCGATCACTGAGAACTGGTGGCTGATCTTCGCGCCGATCCTGATGCTTTTTGCGCTTCTGTCGCCGGAAGGCATTCAGGGGCTCGCACAACGCATTCTCGCGGCCTTGGGTGTTGGTGCCGAACGCTGGACCCTGACGCGCACTGCGATCCCGCCGCGCCCGGTTGTGATCAAGCCGTATGAAAGCGCCGGACTTTCCGTCGATGTCTCCCGACCGATCCTCGAGACGCGCAAGCTGTCGAAGAACTTCGGCAGTCTGGTCACTGCGCGCGAGATCGACATTCAAGTTCACCCCAACGTGTTGCACTCAATCATCGGCCCCAACGGCGCCGGCAAAACGACATTTTACAATATGCTGACGGGTGTTCTTCCTCCGAGCGGCGGCAAAATACTGTTTGAAGGTCGTGATATCACGCGGCTGCCGACCTATGCACGCGCCCGCCTCGGTATCAGCCGGTCCTTTCAAATCCTTTCGATCTTCCCAAACCTCAGCGTCTTCGAAAATGTTCGTATCGCTGTTCAAGCGCAACGCATGGGAGTTGGTAGTCCTTTCTCGAACGCGTACGCCGAAGATGCCATAAATCAGCGGGCCTGGTCGATCCTCGACGCCGTAGGCATTGCCGACCGCGCCGCGGAACTGAGCATAAATCTCCCGCATGGTGCCAAACGCCTACTCGAAATAGCCGTCACGTTAGCCATCGATTCGAAGCTGTTGCTGCTCGACGAACCACTTGCCGGCCTCGCCGAAGCCGACCGTGTCATTGTCGCCGATCTCATCCGCAAGCTCGCCCGCAGCCATGCCGTCCTGCTCATCGAGCACGATATCGACCGCGTGCTTGCGATATCCGATCGCATCTCGGTCCTGCATCAGGGTCGCATCATTGCCGACGGCAAGCCGGCCGAGGTCGCCTCCAATCCTGAAGTTATCGCGGCCTACATCGGGGCTTCCAAAGGCGCGGCGCGCCCGGCACCGCCTGCGGCCGAGCGCAAGCAGCATGCTGCCGCGCGCGTCTTGCTCGAGGTCAAGGATCTGGCTTCCGGATACGGCGGCAGCACCGTGCTCTCCGGCGTCAGCATGACAGTGCATGAAGGCGAGGCGATCGCCTTGCTCGGTCGCAATGGTGTCGGCAAGACGACGACGCTGCGCGCGATGACCGGAAGTCTTCCGCTCGCGCGTGGCACAATAACATTCGACGGCCATGCCACGGGCGGTCTGAAGCCCTACCTTATCAATCGGCTCGGCATATCGTTGGTTCCTGAAGGTCGACGACTGTTCCCGAACCTGACGGTCACCGAGAACCTCCAACTCGCGATGCGCCCTGGTGGCATCAGTATCGAAGAAGTGTTCGACCTGTTCCCGCGCCTTCGCACACGGCAGAAGGCCAAAGCCGAAAATCTTTCCGGTGGTGAACGGCAGATGGTGGCGATCGCCCGCGCTCTCGTCGTGCCGAGCAAGCTCATCCTTCTGGATGAACCGTTCGAAGGGCTGGCCCCCGCGGTCGTCGAGGAGGTGATGGAGGCACTCGTCAAGCTGCGCGGCAAGGTGGCCATGGTGATCGTTGAACATCACGCCGAGGCAGTGCTGCCGATCGTTGACCGCGCCTACGTCCTGGTCAACGGACAGATAGCCTTCGAAGGTGATGCCACAACGCTCGGGACCGACCACGACCTGCAGGCGCGACTGCTCGGCGTCGTCCACGATGTCAAAGTCGCAGCAGCCCAGTGATGTCAGACGCCAAATTTGGAAGGCGATAAAATGACTACCGCACTCTCCGGCGCAACACGGCTTTACGTCATCATCGGCGATCCGATCGCACAGGTGAAAGCACCGGGCGGCATGACGGCGGCTTTCGCGGAACGCGGCCATGACGGCATCCTCGTGCCCGTTCAGGTGTCGGTAGATAGTTTGACGTCGTTTCTATCCATTGCGGACACGTTGAAAAATCTTGATGGGATCGTCGTCACGGTACCGCACAAGTTTGCCTGCTACGCGCATTGCGCCTCGACGACAGATCGGGCGCGCTTCATCGGCGCAGTCAATATTATGCGCCGGCGCACGGAAGGTGGCTGGCACGGCGAGATGGTCGACGGCCTCGGATTCGTCGGCGCCGTGCGCGGGAAGGGCCTGGATCCCTCGGGAAAACGGGCGCTGGTGATTGGCGCTGGCGGTGCCGGTTCAGCAATCGCGCAAGCCCTGCTGGCGGCCGGCGTGCGCGAACTGGCCCTCCACGATGCCGACACCGAACGCCGCGATGTCTTGATCGCACGTCTCAACACCATGGGCGCCGGCCGTGCAATTGTCGGTTCCCCCGATCCGACGGGCTTCGATCTCGTCGGCAACGCAACGCCGGCCGGCATGAAGGCGGGCGATCCCTTGCCGATCGACGTGGGAAAACTCCTGCCCTCGACTTTTGTCGGCTGCGTCATCACCGTGCCTGCGGCGTCACCGATCATCGAAGCTGCCCGCGCCCGCGGCTGCAGCACCTCCACCGGCACCGACATGTATCAGGCACTGCAGGGTTCCATGCTCGATTTCCTGCTCGATCCTGCAAAAGCAAATTGAAAACGCAACCCATGCCCATCAAAACGCTCTCCGCGATCGATGACAATGCCAGCTACGACGTCGTCGTCGTCGGTGCAGGTGCCGGTGGTATGTCGGCGGCATTGTTCGCCGCGATCGAGGGTAAGTCGGTCCTGCTCATCGAAAGTACCGCATTCGTCGGCGGGACGACCGCCCTGTCTGCGGCAACGGTCTGGATCCCGAACTCGATGCACGCTGCCAAAGTCTCCAACGACGACAGTTTCGAAAAGGTCAGCCGCTTCCTCACTGGTGTCGTCGGCAATCATTCCAGCGCCGAAATGCGCGAGGCATTTCTGCGCAGCGGGCCTGCGGCGGTGGAGACGCTGGAGAAGCATTCCGAGGTCCATTTCCGGCCCTATGCCACCCATCCCGATTACGAGCAGGAGGTCGAAGGCGCGACTTTGCGTGGCCGGGCGATAGAGCCGCTTCCCTTCGATGGACGCCGTCTCGGGGCAGAGCTTACGCACATCCGTCCTCCGATTCCGGAGTTCACGATTTTCGGCGGCATGATGGTCGATCGCACAGACATCAGTCACCTCTTGGGATTGACCGGAAGCGTCGCCTCGTTGACGCACGCAACAAAAATCTTGGTCCGCTATGCACTAGATCGGTTCAGTGGTTCGCGGGGCTCGCGTCTGGTCATGGGCAACGCGTTGGTCGGCCGGTTGCTCAAGTCTCTGCTCGATCGCAACGTCGACATCGTCACCGAAACCAAAGTGCAATCGTTTCTCACCGACGCAACCGGTGTCGAAGGCGTCGTCGCCGCGCACGCCGGAATAACCCGCAAAATAACCGCCGCGTCCGCCGTGGTGCTCGCGGCCGGAGGCTACGGCCGGCATAAAAAACGTCGCACCGAAATGCTGCAGACACCGGTGCCCGAGTACAGCCCAACTGCCCCCGGACACACGGGCGAGATGCAGGATTTGGCACTCGCCCTTGGTGCTCGCTTCGGCGATGGAAATCTCGATAATGCCTTCTGGGCTCCGGTTTCTGTACGCAAGCGACCCGACGGTAGCACCGCAGTATTTCCGCATTTCGTTCTGGATCGCTCCAAGCCCGGCACCGTTTGCGTCGATCAGAGTGGCGCACGTTTCGTCAATGAATCGAGCTCCTATCACGTGTTTGCACGGGCGATGTTCGACACCAACCGCACATCGCCCTGCATCCCGTGCTTTATCATCACCGACGCCGTCGGGTTGAGGAAATACGGTCTAGGCATGGTCCGTATGGGCACACGCAATCTCTCGCCTTACCTCGCCGACGGGTATCTGACAGAAGCCGGCAGCGTCACCGAACTCGCGAGCAAACTGCAATTGGATGCCGGCACCCTCGCGCGAAGCATCGCCGACATCGGTCGCTATGCCGCTACCGGCAACGATCCGCATTTTGGCCGTGGGACCACGGCCTATCATCGCAACAACGGCGATGCAGCGCACGGGCCAAATCCGACACTGGGACCGATTGAAGTCGCGCCATTTTATGCCGTGCGTCTATATCCAGGAGACATCGGTGCCGCGACCGGCCTCGTCATCGATCAGTGGGCACGAGTGACCAAGGCCGACAACGAGCCGATCGCGCGCCTCTACGCGTGCGGCAACGAGGCCAATTCGATCATGGGCGGAACCTATCCCGGTCCCGGCATCACCATCGGCCCGGCGATTACGTTTGCCTATCGCGCGATCCAGCATGCGCTGCTTGGCGCAAACGAGGGCCGAACATGACCGCCGCCCCGAGGGAGTGCGATCTCGTCGTTGTCGGCTCAGGCGCCGCCGGACTGACTGCGGCTGTGACCGCTGCTTATCTCGGTCTCGACGTCGTCGTTCTGGAGAAGGAGCCGCAGATCGGCGGCACTAGCGCCTGGTCCGGCGGTTGGCTTTGGATCCCGCGCAATCCGCTCGCCATGGCAGCCGGTATCCGCGAAGACATCGAAGCGCCGCGCGCCTACCTGAAGGCCGAGTTGGGTAAAACTTATGACGAGACACTTGTGAGCATGTTTCTCGAGCAGGGTCCCCGCATGGTCGCCTTCCTGTTACGAGAGACCAGTGTCGCCTTCGTCGACGGTAACAAGGTTCCGGATTTTCATGACACATCGCCAAGCGCTGGCACCGGCGGCCGGTCCCTTTGTGCCGCGCCGTTCGATGGCAGAGTGCTCGGCGATCGGATCAACATCGTCAAACCGCCACTCGACGAAATTTCTCCACTCGGAATGGGCATCGCGTCGGGCACGGATCTCAGCCATTTCATCAATGCCAGTCGCTCAATCGCTTCGTTCCTCCATGTGGTGCGGCGGCTGGCAAAGCACGGGCTCAACGTTGTCCGTCACGGTCGCGGCCTGCACCTGGTCAATGGCAATGCGCTGATTGCCCGCCTTTTGAAATCGGCCGACGATCTCGGGGTTACCATCCTACCCTCGACACCAGCGGGCGAATTGATCATCGAGAACGGCCGTGTGGTCGGCGTTCGCGCCGACGCAACGAAGGCGGCGTGCGAAATCCGCGCGCGTCGTGGTGTCGTCCTCGCAGCCGGTGGATTTCCACACGACATCGCACGTAAATCAGCGTTGTTTCCGCATGCGCCGACCGGCCGCGAGCACTGGTCCGCCGCACCTGACAGCAACACGGGCGATGGCCTTCGCCTCGGCGAGACAGCCGGCGGCTTCGTGAATGATACTCTGTCGGCGGCTGGTGCCTGGGCTCCAGTTTCGCTGGTGCCGCGCACCGATGGCGGCACTGGTCGCTTTCCCCATCTCCTCGAGCGCGCAAAGCCCGGCCTCATCATGGTACGCCGCGACGGACGACGCTTCGGCAACGAAGCCAACTCCTATTATGATTTGATGACGGCCCTGTTCTCGGCAACGCCTGCGGGCGAATTGCCCGAATCGTGGATGATCTGCGACCATGCGTTCCAACGGCGCTATGGGCTTGGCCGTGCCCGTCCGCGTCCGTTTCCGATCCGGACCTGGCTCCGCAACGGCTACCTTCGTCGCGGTCGGACGATCGCCGAACTTGCCGCCGCGTGCGGGATCGATGCCGGCGGGCTTGGCGATACGATCGCACGGTACAATCGCGATGCAGTGCAAGGTCGCGATCCTGAATTCGGGCGCGGCGAGAGCGCCTACAATCGCATCCAGGGCGAGCCACTGCAGACGCCAAATCCCTGCGTCGCACCGATCCGAAAAGGTCCATTTTATGCCGTGAAAGTCGTGCCCGGGAGTCTGGGCACGTTCGCTGGTCTACAAACCGACGCGCAGGCCCGGGTCCTGGATCGAAACCTCGAAGCCATCGACGGTCTGTATGCCGCAGGCAACGACATGTCGAGCATGATGGGCGGACACTATCCCGCCGGCGGCATTACGCTCGGCCCCGCCATGACGTTCGGCTACGTCGCAGCCCACCACGCCTGCGGCGTCCCGCTCGACAACAATCGAACTTGAAGGTGATTGGCGATCGACATGCAATCGACAATCACACCGCCAACCGCAATTTCGCTGCTCGCCTGACAGCACAAAGGCTGCCCTCATGTCACGCATCTACTCCCTCGCATATCTCTCAAGTTCCGGCATCGCGCCAGCCGAGGCCGTGACGTTGGCCGCGAAAGTTGGTTATCAAGGCGTCGGCATCCGTATTTTGCCGGCAGCGCCGGGTGGCGCGTTCGCACCGCTCATCGACGATCCGGCGGCCGTTCGGGAAACAGCCAAGCGCATTGCCGATACCGGCGTCGGCGTCTTCGATGTCGAGATCGTGCGCCTCGCGCCGGATTTCGACATTGCCGACTATGCGCGATTTCTAAATGTCTGCGCAGCCCTCGGTGCGAAAGCTATTCTTGTTGCCGGCGACGATCCGGACGAAGCGCGGATGACCCAGTCGTTCGCTGCGTTTTGCGCCGCAGCGGCGCGATACAATTTGACGGCCGATCTCGAGTTTATGCCTTGGACCGACGTCCGCGATTGCTCCACTGCGATGCGCATTGTGCAAAAAAGCGGCCAGACTAATGGCGGCGTCTTGGTCGATGCGCTGCATTGGGCGCGCTCGACGTCGTCTCTCGGCGATGTCGAAGCCATCCCCCGTAATCGCCTGAACTACGCCCAGATCTGCGACGCGTCGCCAGTCATCCCGAAAACCAACGCCGAACTGATTCACACGGCACGCTGCGCGCGCCTCCTGCCAGGCGAGGGTGGCATCGATCTGGTGTCGCTGTTCGCAGCATTGCCGCAGGATCTGCCCATCAGTATCGAAGTCCCGCACGAGACACGCATCGCAGCCGTCGGCGTCGAGGCATGGGCATCGAAGGCCCTTGCTTCGGCTAAAGCAGTTCTCGGCAGAAGCCAGGGTGCCAAGCCATGAACCGGATCGATCTTCAGGGACGTGTTGCACTGCTCACTGGCGGCTGCGGAGGCATTGGCCGCGCCGTCCGCACGCGTTTCGAGGCGAGTGGTGCCACAGTCGTGACATGGGATCTGGCCGACGGTGCCGACCGCAATGTCGATGTCACCGACGAGCGGTCCGTGGCCGATGGCATGGCCGCACTGATCACACAACAACGGCGCATCGACATTTTGGTCAACTGCGCGGGCGTCACTGGACCGACCAAACGCGTCGAGGCCTATACCGTCGACGAGTGGCGCCGCACAATCGACGTCAATCTGACCAGCACGTTTCTCAATTGTCGCGCTGCGGTTCCACATATGCGGCAACAAAACTATGGCCGCATCGTCAACCTCGCCTCCATCGCCGGCAAGGAAGGCAATGCAGACATGTGCGCCTATTCCGCAGCCAAGGGTGCCGTGATCGCGCTGACCAAATCGATCGCCAAGGAAACCGCAGGTACCGAAATCCGGATCAACGCTGTGGCTCCAGCGATCATTGAAACCGAACTCCTGAAGCAGATGGCAGCCGAAACATTTGCCGTCGTCATGAGCAAAATTCCGCTCGGCCGCCCCGGCCGGCCCGATGAGGTCGCAGCCCTGATCGCTTGGCTCGCTTCCGACGAATGTTCTTTCTCCACCGGTGCTGTCTTCGATCTGTCGGGCGGTCGCGCCACCTACTGAACAGCCTCATCGTCCAACGCAAACCTGAGCATGTCATGAACTTCGCACTCGACGACCAGCAACGGCTGCTCATCTCGACAGTCCGCAGCTTCATCAAAACGGAACTCGCGCCGTTCGAAGACGAGATCGAGAAAACGGGTATTCTGCGCCCGCAACTGGCTCAGTCTGTTCATGCCAAGGCCAAGGCGCTCGGATTATACGCAATGAACATACCGGAGAAATTCGGCGGCGGCGGGTTGTCGGCACTTGACCAGATGCTTGTCGAGGAACAGTTCGGCTACACGACGGATATTTTGATCCGGCGTGCCTTCGGCAACGTCTACGAGATGCTGCTTGAATGTCGAGAAACGCAAATCGGGCGCTGGCTTCTGCCCGCGGTGACTGGAGATCGTACCGCGTCCATCGCCATCACCGAGCCGGGAGCGGGATCGGACGCTGCCGGCATCAAGACGCGTGCCATCCGCGACGGCACCGGCTGGCGGCTGACTGGTACAAAGCATTTCATCAGCGACGGCGAGTTCTCGGATTTCTTCCTCGTCACCGCCGTCACCGATCCGGCACTGGGATCGAAGGGCATTTCCATGTTCCTGGTCGACAAGGGGTTGATCGGATTCTCCATCGGTCGCGATCAACCGATGATGGGCGTGCGCGGCACCAGCCACGTAGAATTGGTCTTCGACGATGTGCCTCTCGAAGCCGTAGCGCTATTGGGTGGCGAGGGGATGGGCCTCAAGCTCGCGCTGTCGACACTCGGACGCGTCCGCCTTGCGCAGGTGGGAGCGCGCGCCGTCGGAAAGGCCACGCACGTCCTGAAGCAGACTGTCGCTTATGCCAATGAACGCAAGCAATTCGGCCAATCACTTGGACAGTTCCAGATGGTGCAACAGATGCTCGCCGACAGCGTCATCGAGATCAATTGCGCGCGGCTGCTTTTGCATCGCGCCGCCTTCGAACTTGACCAGGGGCGCGACGGCCGCGATCACATCGCCATGGTCAAGGTCAACGCTGCTGAGACGCTCGGTCGCGTCGTCGATCGTGCCGTACAGATCTTCGGTGGCATGGGCTTCTGCAAGGATCTACCCATCGAACGCTATTATCGTGATGCGCGCATTTACCGAATTTTCGATGGCGCATCCGAGATCCACCGTCACACCATCGCGCGCAATACGCTGAAGACCGGCGACGCGCTCTTCGACATCGAGGCCTGAGATGTCGCGAGCGCAATTTCTTTCAGCCGCTGACGCGGTCGCCCTGATCCGCGACAACGACACCGTCGCCCTTGTTGGCGGTGGTGGTGGCTTGATGGAGGCCGATGCTTTATTCGCGGCGGTTGAGCTGCGCTTTCTTGCGACCGCAACGCCGCGCGATCTGTCGCTGCTGCATTCTCTCGGCATCGGCGATCGCAAGTCGACTGGAGTGAATTGCTTTGCTTACGAGGGGCTCGTGCGCAAGGTGATCGGCGGCCATTGGGTGTGGTCGCCGCGCATGCAGGAACTGGCTCGCTCAAACAAGATCGAAGCCCACGTACTACCCGGTGGTGTGGTGATGCAGCTTTATCGTGAGATCGGTGCCGGGCGTCCTGGCTTGATCTCGCGCGTCGGGCTCGGCACGTTCGTCGATCCCCGGCTCGAGGGCGGACGGATGAATGCGGCGGCGAAAGACGATCATGTCGAAGTGATCACCCTTAAGGGCGAAGAGTACCTGCTTTACAGGTCGTTTCCTATCGATGTGGCATTGCTGCGCGGTACTTATGCCGACGATCACGGCAACATTTCTCTATCGGAAGAAGCCGCGCGGCTGGATATTCAGGCCGCTGCATTGGCTGCCCACAACTCGGGCGGCAAGGTGATCGTGCAGGTCCGGGAGCGGGTGGCGGACGGTCGCCTGCCTGCACATTCGGTGTCCATTCCCGGCGCTTGGGTCGATGCCGTTGTCGTCCATCCCGAGCAAATGATGACCTATGAGACAAGGTTCGATCCGGCGATGGCCGGGATGAGCCGAGCGCCGGTCGCATCGATCGCGCCGGAACCGCTCAACGCCCGGCAAGTGATCGCCCGGCGCGCCGCTCGCGAGCTTGCGCCGGGCGCGGTCGTGAATTTCGGTTTCGGCATACCGGATGCGGTCGCAGCGCTGGTGGTGGATGATGTGCGGGCCGGACGCGTTCTGCAAACCATCGAGCATGGCATCTACGGTGGCGAGCTATTGACCGGCAATCTGTTCGGGTTCTCCCGCAACGCAACGGCGATGATCGATGCCCCGACGCAATTCGATTACTATGCCGGCGGTGGACTAGATATTGCTTTCTTGGGCTTCGGCGAGTTCGACGAGGCCGGCAATGTCAACGCCTCCAAATTGGGAGGCGTTGCAGTGGGGCCGGGCGGCTTCATCGACATCGCGCAGAACG
The DNA here is from genome assembly GCA_025359165.1 of Hyphomicrobiaceae bacterium. GTDB lineage: Bacteria > Pseudomonadota > Alphaproteobacteria > Rhizobiales > Hyphomicrobiaceae > JABFRJ01. Next base: position 23,993 of record JANYHG010000018.1, on the reverse strand, counting down.
CGCGCAAAGTCGTCTTCTGTGGCACTTTCGATGCAAAGGGCACCAAGCTCGAGATCGGCGGCGGCACCTTGCACGTGGTTGCCGCAGGCCAGATCGGCAAGCTCGTGCGTGCGGTCGATCAGATTACATTCTCAGGGGCGGAGGCGCTCAAGCGCGGACAAGACGTCTGGTATGTGACGGAACGCGCCGTTTTTCGCCTAACCAAGAACGGCGTCACACTGGTGGAAATAGCGCCCGGCGTCGACGTTTCGCGGGATGTAACGGCGCGGATGGCCTTCGCCCCTTCTATCGCCGAGTTCGTCGGCGTCATGCCGGCCGCGTGTTTCATATGAGTGTTCAGCATCGACAACGAAAGGACGGTTTAAGCCCAACGTTATGTCATCGAAACTGGGCTTAAACAGGTGGTCAGAATTTTCTGGTTCCATCGCAAAAATCGAGACGCCGATATCTCTCTTTTGTTTGCGCTAAGCGGTCTCGGCAATGGCGACAAGCGCCATGGCCACCATTGCCATCATGTTCGGCAGACTCAGGCGCACCAGCGTCGGCAGGATCGCATTACGATCGCCGATCGCACGACGTTACCCATCATGGCACTCACCTACCGTCGCTACCGTCGACAGCCGGCTCCGGCTCCACATCGGTACGGCACGGTGTGCCCTGCACGCCTGAGAGTGCAGTGAGGGCGAGCGATGCAGCGCTACACCGGGCGGCGTGCGCTGGCGCCTCCGCCGAAACAACGGCAGTGAACATTGTGATGCAGCTTCCGCTGTGCTCGCGAATTTGATCAAGTTCGCGCGGTGAGAGCCGTGGATTCGCGACGATGCTCCAGACGCCCAGGCGGCTGCATGCAAACAACAAACACGCAAGCGCGATGCAGTTCTCGCTGACCAACACCACACGATCACCGCGCCGTACGCCAAGGCCGGAAAGCTCACGCGCCGTCGTCTCGACGCTGTCGGCGAGTTTGGCGTAGGTCCAGATCGTTTCGCCGTCTCTCAGCGCGACGTGACCGGGAGTGAGACGGGCATGCTCGGCAAAGGCACCGTGGATGCTGTCGGGGAGACAGAGTCTGCCATCTTCGACGGTTTTTGCGTCGTTGCCATCAAGACTGCGCCGAAGTTCGAGGTGGGGTCGAACTCGGGCGACAGGCTTCCGGAGGGTGTTGTGGCCGAACCGCCTTGACGCGGCAGGAACTGCCCGGTGCCCGCCACCGCGTGCAGGTGGCCATTCTCGACTATGACCGCGCCGCGCCGCAGCACCGTATCCGGCCAGCCCCGAACACGGCGGCCGGCATAAGGCGTGAAACCGGTTTTATCGTGCATCATCGCGTCCGTCAGTTCGACCTCGCGATCGGGATCCCACAGCACAATGTCGGCATCCGATCCGACGGCGATCATGCCCTTCTTCGGGGCCAATCCATAGATCCTTGCCGGCGCGGTTGCCGTCAGCTCGACGAACTTCTCCAGGCCGAGCCGACCGCGCGAGACCATGGCGTCGAACAGCAGCGGCATGCGCACTTCCAGACCCGGGAGGCCGTTGGCGATCTGTTTGAAATCGGGATTGGGTCCGGCGCGCAATTTGCCCGTCTGATCGAAGGCGTAGGGCGCATGGTCGGATGAAATGCATTGGAGATCGCCGAGATCCAACGCACGCCACAACGCCTCTTGATCGCGTACTTCGCGCGGGGGCGGTGAGCACATCCATTTGCCACCCTCGACATCAGGTTTGTCCAGATCGTGCCGCGTGAGGAACAAATACTGCGGGCACGTTTCGGCGAAAATCTTGATGCCTTCGCCGCGCGCCCGCCGCACGATCGCCGCCCCTTCCGCCGTCGAGACGTGGAAGATCATGACGGGTTGATCGAGCAACGCCGACATCGCCACCAACCGCTCAATCGCCTCACACTCGGCTGCCCGCGGATGACTGGTGGCGTGATATTTCGGTGCGGTGTAGCCGCGTTCCAGAAGTCGCTTGACCATCCAGGCGATCATCCCGTGGTTTTCGGCGTGCACGCAGACGAGCGCTCCATGGTCACGCGCAGTCGCCAGAATATCGAGCAGACCTTCATCTTCGACGCGCAGCCGGTCATAGGTCATGAATACCTTGATCGAGGCGTGTCCCTGTTGGATCAAAGCCGGGAGGTGATCCCGAATCGTTTCGGGTGTCGGATCGGCGACAATCATATGGAAGCTGTAGTCGATGACGGCACCTTGCCTGGCCAGCGTCATGTAGTCGGCAACGACCTTGGGCAGCGACATGCCGATATGCTGGGCGGCGAAGGCGAGCACTGTCGTGGTCCCGCCGAATGCAGCCGAGACGGTGGCGCTTTCCCAGGTATCGGCATTCATGATTCCCGCCGCCGACAATTGCTCGATATGGGCGTGCGTATCGACGCCGCCGGGGAGCACGAGCTTACCGCGGGCGTCGATGTCGCGCCGACCGGGCGGCAGATCGCGCGCCAGGGCGGCAATGGTTTCGCCGGTGATGCCGACATCGGCGCGCATCGTGCCGAGGGCTGTTGCGATCGTGCCGCCGCGAACAACGACGTCGTAGTGGGGTTCTGTCATCGACGCGGCCTCATTGTGCGCTGGACTTATGATCGGCAACTGGGGACATTATACGAGGTCGTCCAGAGCGCCAGAGTGGCGTATCGCGGGACAGTGAAAACATCAGCGAGGCGATATGCAGCGCGTTTCAAAACACCAGCAAACTATCATGGTCATCAACCCCAATTCCAATCCGGTGGTTACGCGCGGACTGGAAGCAGCGCTGGTGCCGTTGCAATTCGCCAACAGTCCCACATTTGCGTTCCACACGCTCGCGGATGGGCCGATCGGCATCGAGACTCAGGCAGACATGGAAAGCGTCACCATGCCACTCCGCAAGCTGGTCGCCGCAGATACGAGCGCGGACGCTTTCATCATCGCGTGTTATTCCGATCCTGGCTTGCATGTCTGCCGCGAGGCGTCGACACGGCCGGTGTTCGGCATTGCCGAAGCGGGCGTGCTGAGTGCGCTAGCGCGCGGCGACCGGTTCGGCGTCATTGCGATCAAGCAGCGCTCGATCGCACGCCACATGCGCTATCTGCGACAGATGGGGCTGACAAGCCGCCTGGCCGGCGAACGCCCGCTGGAGATGAGCGTCGCAGAGACCGCGACAGGCGCGACGACACTCCAGCGCATGATCGAAATTGGCCGCTTGTTGCGGGACGACGATGGTGCCAACGTCATCGTCATGGGGTGCGCCGGCATGGCCCGCCACCGCCGCCCGCTCGAAGACGCACTCGGTATCGCTGTGATCGACCCCACACAAGCGGCAGCCGTCATGGCACTCGGTGCGATCGCGGTGGGCTGATATTTGCGGCGGCCGACTTACGGCGTTTCGTCTTGCTTGCGCTGCCATTCTGCGTAGGTCTCGCGCTGCATTTCAAAGAGTTCGCCTTGCCTGGCATACATTGCACCGGCCAGTCGCCCGATGGGCCGGTAGCGGCTGGGGTCGACGTGCAGGTTGCCGGGGTCTACGAGATCAGCACGCGCGACCACCCCGAGAACTTCGCCCACGAGGAGCGATCGGCCTGCGGCGAACGCCATCGACACCGACACGCGGCATTCCAGTGCGATCGGCGCCGCTGCCAGCCGGGGCACCTCGATCGATAGGCCCGGAACTGTCGCGAGACCGAGCGCTTCGACCTCGCTGACGTCGACGGGAAAATCCATCGCGCAATCGTTCATGGTCGCGGCCAAGCCCTCGTCGACCATGTTGACGACGAATGCGCGGCCCGGTGCCAGGTTACGGGTGGTGTCCTTATGTCGGCCATCTATGTGATGCTGCAGGCCCAGCACGACCTGCGCCGGCGCTTCCGAAAACACATTGAAAAACGAAAACGGCGCGGCGTTGACCCGTCCGCCGTCGTCGCACGATGTCACCAAGGCTATCGGGCGCGGCACCACGACGCCGCACAACAGCTTGTAGCGATCGCGCGCTGCCAGTTTGGCGAAGTCGAAATGAGTGTAAGCGGCCGTCACGACGTCTCCAGCGGTAAAATGACCCCGACCTGCGCCGTGATCCGCCCATAGTGTTCGATACGGCGATGACGCTTGAAATCGAAAATCGTCTCCTTGCCGAATCGCGTGCGATCGAGATCGCAGACGTGCACGATCACCTCGTCCTCCTCGGTCCTCGTTTCGGCAACAATCTGGCCATCGGGATCGACGATGACGCTGCAGCCAAACATGGGATGGCCATCCTCGACCCCGGCCTTGGCGACCGCCACGACCCACGTTGAGTTTTGGTACGCACCCGCCTGCAACGACAGTTTGTGATGGAAGATGCGCTGCTCCGGCCCCTCGTCGGGTTTTTGCGAATTGACCGACGGCGTATTGAACCCGAGCGTAATCATTTCGACGCCCTGCAGGCCCATTTCCCGGTAGGTTTCCGGCCAGCGTCGATCATTGCAAATGCACATGCCGAAAATGCCATCCAGGAACCGCCATACGGGGAAGCCGAGGTCGCCGGGCTCGAAGTATCGCTTTTCGAGATGCTGGTGGGCGCGCTCTGGATCGAACTCGCTGTGGCCGGGTAAATGCACTTTACGGTATTTGGCGGTGACGCGGCCTTGCTTGTCGACCAGGATCGACGTGTTGAAATGATGCCCGTCGGGCGTAATTTCGGCATAGCCGAAGCTCATCGCCATCTGATGTATTTTGGCGCGTTCGAAGAGCGGCTGCGTCGCCGGCCCGGGCATTTCGCGTTCGAACCAAATGTCGGCATCGGCGATATCGGCGTGATACCAGCGCGGAAAAAACGTCGTCAGCGCGAGCTCGGGATAGACGATGAAATCCGCGCCCTGAGCTTTTGCCTGATCCATCAGCACGATCATGCGCGCAATCACGGCCTGACGGCTATCGGCCTTTTGAATGGCACCCAACTGTCCCATTGCCACTGAAATGTTTCTCATCACGATCCTTTCCGCCGCACGCGGCGTGATCCTTCTAAGCTTTGACGCCATGCTCCAGCCGACCGATCAGCCGGACCAACGGCCACAGAAAAATCAGATAAATGAGCGCCGCCAACGTTATCGGCGATGAATTATAAGTGACCGATCGCGCCATGTCGGCGGAATAGAGCAGTTCCTGAAAGGACACGACGCTGGCCAGCGCCGTCAGCTTGATCACCTCAAGCGTATTGGACGCGAGATCGGGCAGCACATTGCGCAGCGCCTGGGGCAGGATGACGTGGACGAGCGATTGGGCATAGGAGAGACCTGTCGACCGCGCTGCATGCCATTGCCCCGTACCGATGCTCTCGATACCCGCGCGGACGATCTCGCCGTAAAAGCTGGACGCGTTAAGCGTCAACGCCAGGAGTACGGCCGCGAACGGGCTCAGTCGTATGCCGGCGAAGGGCAGGGCCGCCGCCACCAGAATGAGCAACACCAACGGCGGGATCGAACGCAGCAGATCGACATAGATGACCATCAACCATCGCACCGGCGCAAACCGCACCGTACCGAGCACAGCAATGAGCACCCCTGCCAAAAAGCTGCACGGCACCGCCACCGCGCACAATACCAGCGTCCAGCCCAACCCGCGCAGCATGATCGGCATGGCTTGCGCCATGATCGCGACGTTGAAGAATTGGTCGACCAACGCGTGCATGGTCAGGCCCGCCTCCAGGCAAAGCGTGTTTCGACCCAGCGCCCGAAGATAACGACTGGCAAGAACAGAACGACATACGCGATCGCGCCCATCATCAGCGGCGTCGCGTTGCCGGAAAACGACACGGCCGACGTCGCTTGATTTAGAATTTCCGGCACACCTATGACGCTGCCGAGCGCCGTGTTCTTGGTGATTGCGATGGTTCGGCTGGTGAGAGGTGGAATGCTCAACCGCAACGCTTGCGGCAGGATCACATCGCGCAAGGTGGTGGCGAAGTTCAGCCCCGTCGAGCGAGCCGCATCCCACTGCCCCTTGGCGACCGAGGTGATCCCCGCCCACACGATTTCTTCCACGAACGCCGCCAGAACCAAACTCAGCACCAGCCACAACACGGCGAAGGCCGACAAGGTTACACCCACGTTGGGCAATCCGAAATAAACCAGTAACACGAACACCAGCGGCGGTACTGCGCGCAGAACGTCGGCGAATATCACGATCATCACGGTGGCGATGGGTAACCGAAGACTGCGGATGAGCGCCAGGGTCACGCCGAGAACCAGCCCGGTCAAGACGATTGTTGATGCGATCAGGATGGTTTGGCCTACACCCGACACGATCTCAGGGGCATAGCGCGCGATCAGCGCCGGCTTGAAAAACGCATCGACGAACGCCGCACCGCCATCCATGTTTCAGGCCCCGACTTGCGAAAGGAAGGCCCGCGTCCGGGGCTCGCGGGCATGACTGAAGATCTCTTCGGGCGGTCCTTGCTCGACAATGGCACCCTCGGCCATAAAGATCACACGGTCGGCAGCTTCTCTGGCAAATTTCATCTCGTGGCTGACCACGACCATCGTCATTCCCGCCCGCTTCAAATCACGCATCACTTCGAGAACCGAACGTACCAGCTCCGGATCGAGCGCCGACGTCGGTTCATCGAATAGCACGACCTTGGGCTCCAGGGCCAAGGCACGAGCGATGCCGACCCGCTGCTGCTGACCGCCCGAAAGCTCGTTGGGATAACTTCCCGCTTTTTCGACGAGGCCTACCTGGCGGAGTGCCGCAAGGCCGATCGCGTCGGCGGCCTCTCGTGATTTTCGGAGGACTTTCCGTACCGCCAAAGTGACGTTGCCGAGGGCGGTCAGGTGCGGATAGAGATTGAACGCCTGAAAGACCATGCCGACCCGCTGGCGCAGCAGATTGAGGTCGTTTTTTTTGCCCGACATATCCTGCCCTTCGAACAGGATCTGCCCATGGTCCGGCTCCTCCAGCCGGTTCAGACACCGTAACAACGTCGACTTGCCCGAACCAGAGGGCCCGATGACGAACACCAGTTCTCCCGCCGCAATTTTGAGGTCGATGCCGGCGAGTGCCACATGCCGCCCATACTGTTTCTGAAGGCCGCGAACTTCGAGAATGGGCTGGTCTGTGGTCACGGGCAGGATCTTCGAGAGGGCCGACGACGGCGACTATATTTCAGCGCTCGGAGTCAGGAGCACTTCGGCACCGTTGGCGTCGCATCGTAGCCGGGCAAACCGGGTACACCCGTGCCCGGAAACACAGTCACCGCAGCCGACCCTGCTGCTGGCTTGATGCCAAACCACTTTTCATGAAATGCCGCCATGGTGCCGTCGAGCTTGATGCACTTGATGGCGTTGTCGATCTGCGCCCTCAGTTCCGCCTGGTCTTTACGCAGCGGTGATGCCCAGACCAGGCCGGTCGAATGCAGGTACGAGAGCTCCACCTGCGGATTGACCTTCGCAGCATACGCAGCAGCGGTATTGCCGGCCACGTTGGCAACCGCCCGGCCGGATAGCACCGCTTGAACCGCATCGGACTGGGTACCGAAGCTTTCGACCGTCCATCCGATCTGGGCCGCCAAGCCATTCGCCCAACTGTCGTAGGCCGAGCCCTTGTTGACGCTAATCACTTTGCCTTTGAGCTGCTCGAGTTTCTCGATCTTCTCGCCGCCCTTTTTGATCAGGAACTGAAAATCGGTATTGAGGTAGCCTTCCGTAAACAGCACATTTTCGGCCCGTTCCTTGGTGGCGGTCACCGGCGCGGCGACAAAATCGAGGGTACCTGCCTGCAGTGCCGGCAATACGCCGGAAAACTGCATGGACGTGATCTCCACCGGGCGTTTGAGGCGCTTGCCGATCTCATTGGCCAGATCGACATTGAAACCTTGCACGCCGCCGGACAGGTTCGGGAAGGCATGCGGTGCGAAGGTGCCATCGACGGCCGTTTTGAGAGGCTGCTGTGCAAACGCTGCCGAAGTGCTCAGGCCCATTACGACACATGCGAGAATCCAACGTTTCATCGTGCCCGTCCCCGTTCCATGAAATCTCCCCGAAATAGCGCACACTTTTAAGGTACGAGAAAGAGCGATCCGGAAATTTGTCGACACCCGATACGGAGCACGCTGCCTATCGATGAGGCAGCTGGCGGGTAGCCGGCGGGACTTGCCGACGGCGGCAAAGCCCTGCAGCATGAGGATGGACAAAGAGACGGAGTTATTTCGTGGCACATATCGGACCCGACGCATCGGGCGTCTTCATCATCGCACCGACGCCCTTCGACGAGAGCGGGCAAATCTGTTGGACCAGCACCGATCGACTGGTCGATTACTACGCAACCATCGGCGTGCGCGGTATCACCATTCTCGGCATGATGGGTGAGGCGGCGAAACTCGAACCGCAGGAAAGTCTGGACTTTGCGCGGCATGTCGTTCGACGCGCGGGATCGCTGCCGGTGATCGTCGGAGTTTCTGCACCGGGCTTTGCCGTTATGCGCACGCTGGCCCGAGCGGTCGTCGACTTGGGCGCGGCCGCCGTCATGATCGCGCCACCCTCCACGTGCCGAACCGACGATCAGATCGTGACTTTCTATCGCCAAGCCTCCGCAGCGATGGGCGCGGATATTCCGTTCGTCATCCAGGATTATCCGCTCGCATCCGGTGTGATCATGAGCACGACCGTCATTGAGCGGATCATCACCGACAACGCAGCGTGCGTGATGCTGAAGGCCGAGGACTGGCCGGGGCTCGAAAAGATCTCGACGCTGCGGCGCAGGGAGCGCGAAGGCGCGCTTCGCCGCGTCCCGATCCTGTGCGGCAATGGCGGGCTGTTTCTGGATTTCGAACTGCTGCGCGGTGCCGATGGCGCGATGACCGGTTATGGATTTGCCGAATTGCTGGTGCGCACGTGCGTACTCGCGGCGAAAGGCGACCGCAAGACGATGCATGATCTGTTCGATGCTCACCTGCCCTTGATCCGCTATGAGCAACAGCCGGGCGTCGGATTGGCGATCCGCAAGTACATCCTTAAACGACGTGGCTTGTTGGTATCGGACGCGCAACGCACACCCCGCAGTGGGTTGTCGCCGGAGGCGCGCGAAGAGGTCGAGACGCTACTCGCCCGCGTTCTCGAGCGCGACGTCGGCGTGCGCCTCAGCGCCGGCTAGGTTGCCGCAATCAAATGCCGCAAGTGGCTGCCGACCTTATGCAACACTTCGAGGCACCATGTTCAGTACTTATGACCATCGGTATTACACCTGACTACGCGGGCCGCCGAGAGAGCCGAGGACAGCGACAGCACGGCGCTGGCACAGCAGGCGCGGTTTGGGTATGGTCCGGCCGCAATCGATCCGCAGTCAGCCTGAGCCGATACCCACCATGACCGATACCTCCACGACCGGCATCGCCGCGACCGATGTCCAGCTGACGTCTCCGACACCCGTGCGGCCGCTACCCGTGGGGCCGGACTCGTTTGCCGCGCAGCGGGCGAACATGGTCGATTCGCAGGTGCGGCCCAGCGACGTCACCGACCGTCGGATCATTCGTGCCATGAGCAAGGTGCCACGCGAGGCGTTCGTGCCGGCGGCGCTGAAATCGATCGCCTACATGGACAATCCGATCGTCCTGGAACGCGGACAAAATGCACGCGTGCTCTTGGAGCCCCGACTGTTTGCCAAACTCGTGCAGGCTGCCGAAATTCCGGATGGCGGGCGCGTTATGGAAATCGGCAGCGGGAGCGGCTACGGCGTGGCGGTACTGGCGGCGATGGGCTGCAAGACCGTGGGTATCGAGGCAAACATCGGTTTGATCGCCGCCGGCAAGGAAGCGCTGGCCGCATCGGGCGCGTCGACGGTCGAGATCAAAAGTGGGCCGTTTGCTGCGGGATCTCCAGTCGATGGACCGTTCGACGCGATCATTTTCAGTGGCAGCGTTCCCGCGATCCCACCGGCCCTGTTCGATCAACTGAAAAACGGTGCGCGTCTCGTGGCGGTAATCGGCAACGGTCCCGACAGTAAAGCTGTCGTCTGGGTCCGCTCCGGCACCAGTTTTTCGCAACGTGACGCCTTCGATGCCACCGCAGCACCGCTGCCCGGCTTCGAGCCCGCGCCGCAATTCGTCTTCTGACGCGCACAACAATCGGCCCGTCGGCGTCGCGTTTACACAAAGTTTACCGAATCCGCCGCCAATGATCCGCGAGGTCCTCACCGACCTCGGCGGGAGCATGAGCGCATGAGACGGCGGTTGGACGGGCACAACGACGCGTGGACGCAGCAGGGCACCGGCGCCACGCTGCGCACTGTTTCCGTGAGCTTCGCGGCCCTGTTGGCCGTGCTGGGTTCGCTGCACACGGCGCAAGCCGAAACGTTGCACGAAGCGCTGACGCTGACCTATCAGACCAATCCCCGGATCGACGCCGAGCGTGCGCGCCTGCGGGCAACCGACGAAGGCGTACCGCAGGCCAAAGCCGGATTTCGGCCGACGGCGTCGGCAACCGCAAGTGCCGGATTTTCCAGCCAGCATTCGAACCCGACCCAGCTGACGGATGGCACGCTGCACCCGTCGGGCTACGGCATCACTGTCGGACAGTCGGTTTTTTCCGGCTATCGCACAGTCAACACGGTGCGCGAAGCGGAAGCGAACGTTCGCGCCGGGCGCGAAAATCTGCGGCTGATCGAGGGACAAGTGCTGCTGGATGCCGTGACGGCCTATGCCGACGTGATCCGCGACACCGCGCTCGTCCAGCTCCGCGAGAAAAATGTCGCCGTGCTCGGAACGGAGCTGACGTCGGCAGAAGCGCGCCGTGCCGTCCGCGAGGTCACGCGCACCGACGTGGCGCAGGCCCAGGCACGTCGCGCCAAATCGATTTCCGCCCTCGACCTCGCCCGCTCCAATCTGAAAACAAGCAAGGCCGTATATCAGCGCGTGGTCGGCCGTCCGCCGCAAAACCTGAGCGAACCGGGGGCCCCGTCGAAGCTCATTCCGGCTGTCGTCGACGACGTGCTCAAGATCGCCGAGAAGGAAAACCCCAATGTCGTCGCCGCGCTCTATCGCGAGCAGGCCGCACGTCATGAAGTCGATCGCATCTACGGCGAGTTGTTGCCCGAGGTCCGCCTGGAAGCTGGCTACAATCAGAACTTCAACTCGGCCAACCAGATCAATTCGACCGGTACAGCCACGGTGACCGGGCGCGTGAACGTGCCGCTTTATGAAGGTGGCGAAACCAAAGCCCGGGTGCGCGCGGCAAAACACACTCACGTCAGCCGGTTGCAGGAAATCGAGCAGGCGCGCACGGAAGCGCAGGCGACTGCGGTGACGGCGTGGGCACGCCTCGAGGCCACACGCACTCAGGTGACACAGGACAAGATCCAGGTCGATAGCGCCCGCACCGCCCTCGAAGGGGTCCGCGAAGAGGAAAAGGTCGGCCAACGCACCTTACTCGATGTTCTCAACGCCGAGCAGGAACTTCTCGATGCCCAGGTGTCAGCAGTTTCCGACCGGCACGACCTGCTGATCGCATCGCATGCGTTACTGAACGCCATTGGTCGGCTGGACGGCAGCACGCTTCAACTCGGCGACAGCCAGTACGACCCCACGGTCCACTACGAAGACGTCGAGCGAAAATGGTTCGGCGTGAGCATTACGCATCCCGACGGACGCGTCGAAGTGCTCGAAAAATTGGACAACTGGGGCGCCAGCGACCCCTATGCCCGCGGCCATGGACTGCGAACGTCGGCCGACTAACCCCGCTGCGATTGCGATGTCCGCACAGTGCCCCTGGCGCATGTTCCCGCGTGTTGTTGCCGTTCGGCCATAGTGCTTGCGAGGAAGAATCGGCTAGCCAACAAAGCTGGGGGTCGTGTGGTTGACCTGCACTATATTAGGTGCCGACGACATCGCGGGGCTATAATGGAAAACGCATCATCAATGCACGCCCGATCGACTTGCAGGTCACCTGCGGTTCGACCACTGGTGCGCGCGGTTTCGATCACGGCGCTTGCCTGCAGTTTCGCGCTTTGCACGGCGTCGATGGCTTCTGCCGACACGATCAAGGAAGCTCTGGCGAACGCCTATCGCTGGAACCCGAAGCTGGATGCGGCACGCGCGACGATGCGTTCGGTCGACGAACAGGTGGCAATAGCCAATTCCGGCTACCGGCCGACGGTGACCGCAACCGGCAGCATAGCCGCGAACAATACGTCGAGCGAGACGAACTCCGGTTCGGTAAGTAAATTCGAAACGCACCCGCACGGCTATGCCGTAACTGCGGTACAGCCGCTGTTCAGAGGCGGACAGGTCATCAACACCGTGCGAGCTGCCGAAGCGCAGGTCCGTGCACAGCGTGAAACGCTGCGAGCGACCGAACAGCAGGTTCTGCTCGACTCCGCGACGTCCTATCTCGATGTGGTGCGCGATCAGGCGATCGTCAAACTTCGCGAAAACAACGTGCGCATCCTGACCGAAGATCGCAAGCAGACCCGCGAACGCTTCGTCGTCGGTGAAGTCACGCGGACGGACGTCGCCCAGTCCGAGGCCACACTTGCCGCTGCCGTGTCGGCGCTCGATCTCGCGCGCTCCAACCTGCAGACGAGCCGCGCCAGCTACGAGCGTAACATCGGCACGCCACCGACCAATCTGGTCGAACCGCGTCCGGTCGACAGCCTGCTGCCGAAAACCTTGAGCGATGCGATCTCCACGTCGGCGCGGGAAAACCCGAACGTCGTAGCGGCACTTTATACGGAACAACAGGCGCGGCATCAGGTCGACCAGATCTATGGCCAATTGTTGCCGTCGGCTCAGTTGCAGGCCAACTACCAGCGCCAGTATGAGATCGGCGGCGGCGCGACTGGGCTGGCATCGCAAGATACCAAATCATTGACGGCCAACTTTACCGTTCCGTTGTATACCGGTGGCCTCGTCGACGCGCAGGTGCGGCAGGCGAAGCAAACGCACATCAGCCGTATACAGCAGATCGAGCAGGCTCGCACCGAAGTCAAGCAGACGGTCGTTGCTGCCTGGGCCCAGCTGATCGCGGCACGGGCGCAGTTGGTGTCGGACAACACGCAGGTGACGTCCGCACAGACGGCGCTGACCGGCGTCCGTGAAGAGGAGCGGGTGGGGCAACGCACATTGCTGGATGTGTTGAACGCGGAGCAGGTCTTGCTCAACGCGCAAGTGGCTGTCGTCACCGACAAGCACAATATCGCGGTTGCCGCCTACTCGGTGCTGTCGGCCTCCGGTCGCCTGAACATCTCGGAGCTCGGCGGCGTCGATACCATATACGATGCCGAGCAGCATTATCATGAAGTGCGGCGGCAGTGGTGGGGCGTATCGATCACGCGCCCGGACGGCCGGATCGAGAAGCACGACTTCTGGGAGTCCCACGGCCGCAGAGAGGTCGCACAGGATGATGCAAAGACCTGGAAGCCCGTTAAATAAATGCTGGCCATCAAGTCCAGCCGGGTTGTTCTGCGTCTAAAATCTCGAAATTAATTGTACGCACCCGCGCACTTGCGGCCTGGGTTGCCCGCTGAGCGGAGCGCGTTGCACCATGAGTGGCAACAATCACAACACGTCGGCCTATGCGCGCGCGAGAGTGCAAGAACGTGCGGCGGCCAACAAGGATGAGCGCAGCATGGATGAGCTGCTCGCCTCGATCCAGGAGATCCTGCTCGAAAACAAGCAGCAGATCGCCGACAGCAGTCAGATGGCACTGAGTTTGCCCGCTCCCGCACCGGCGCAGCCGTTGACGCCGCCCGAAGCTGAGATCGCAATCGTAGAGTCGTTGCGTCTCGACGCGCGCTTGATCGCGGCCGATCACGATGACGTTCTCGAAGAACTGTTGATGCCGATTGCAGCTCCGCAGTCGCCTGAAGCCCTACCTCCGGCGCTGCCCCCACCTTCAGCGGTGCAGGAGCTTTCGCAGCCGGATGTTACGGCTTCTGCTCCCGAGATAATCGAGGTTGCGCCTGCCTGCCCTCCGCTCGACGAACTGCAAGCGGCGGCGGACGTTCTCGGTGCGCTGGCTGCAGGCCTTGCCGCAGCCCAGCCGGTCGTCGAGCAGGCTCCGGGCGAGGCCGTGCAGAGGCTCTCGCCGACGGCTGCAGCAGCAACTGCGGTCGCCGAAGTTGCGGCGGCAATCGCGCGTATTCCAGATCGGGGCCACCAACCTGAGGCCTTGCAGGTGCACATAGGTGAAAGTGCCGCTGCCTCGACATCGGTGTCGCTCGGAACGCTCGTTGGCCATCCCGATGTATCGGACGAAGCGCTGGCTACGCTCCTGCGCCCCGTGCTGCTCGAATGGCTAGACGCGAACATGCCGCGTATTGTCGACATGATGACAAATTCAGAGGCCCTGATGTGCGGGGTGTCGACGCGTGCATGCGAGTCGGCGTCCGACGGGACGGCCAAACCTGCCCCACAGAACGTCGCCGCCTGAGACATAGCAGCCTTGAACATCGGCGCTTCGCACGTCGATTTTTGCAACGGCTGCGTGTGTGGATTGACGGCTCGCGGTGGCGCGCGTACGACGCTGATTCTCACTCAGCAACCGGTGAAAGCGCCAACGCGCCATGCTCGAAAAGACCTACCTGCCCGCCGAAATCGAGGCGCGCATCCATAAGGACTGGGAAGACGCCCAGGCCTTCAAAGCCGGGCGCACGGACCGGGCTGCCGCCGAGCCCTTTACCATCGTGATACCGCCGCCGAATGTCACCGGCTCGCTGCACATGGGCCACGCGCTCAACAACACGCTGCAGGATATCCTCTGCCGGCATCAGCGCATGAAGGGTCGCGATGTGCTCTGGCAGCCCGGCACCGATCATGCCGGCATCGCCACGCAGATGGTCGTCGAGCGGCAGCTTGCCGACAAGCAGCAGCATCGTCGCGACATGGGCCGCGACAAGTTTCTCGATGAAGTCTGGCGCTGGAAGGCCGAGAGCGGCGGGACCATCACCAACCAGCTGAAGCGTCTGGGTGCGTCGTGCGACTGGTCGCGCGATACATTCACCATGGGCAAGACCGGCGCGCCGGACGACCAGATGATGCGCGCCGTCGTCAAGGTGTTCGTCGAACTTTACAATGCCAAACTGATCTACAAGGCCAAGCGCCTGGTCAACTGGGACCCGGAGTTTCAATCCGCAATTTCCGATCTCGAAGTCGAGATGGTCGACGTGACCGGCACGTTTAAATGGGCCGAGGGACAGGTCGACAAAGAGGGCTTGTCTGTCGCGTTTTCCGAGGCGGCGCTGAGCAAGGCGCTGGCCAAAGATCCCGGCGGACATATGTATCACCTGCGCTATCCGCTGACCGGCAAGACGTTCGATCCGCAGGACGTGTCGACCTTCATCGTGGTCGCGACGACGCGGCCGGAGACGATGCTGGGCGACACCGGCGTTGCCGTACACCCCGAGGACGAGCGCTACACAGCCCTCGTCGGCAAGACCGTCGATCTGCCGCTGGTCGACCGCAAGATCAAGATCGTCGCCGATACTTATTCCGATCCCGAGAAGGGTTCGGGCGCGGTCAAGATCACACCGGCGCACGACTTCAACGATTACGAGGTCGGCAAGCGCGCCGGGCTCGAGGTGCTGAATATTCTCGATAGCAAGGCGTCTTTAAACGAGAACGTCCCGGCAGCGTATCGTGGGCTCGATCGTTTCGCGGCGCGCCGCAAGGTCACTGCCGATCTCGTCGCGGGCGGTTTCGTCGTCAAAATCGAGCCGCACACGCAGGCAGTGCCACGCGCCCAACGCGGCAACGCCGTGATCGAGCCGTGGCTGACGGATCAATGGTACGTCGACGCGGCGACGCTGGCGAAACCGGCCATGGATGCCGTGCGCGCAGGCAAGACGCGGTTCGTGCCGGAAAAGTACGGCGACGATTATTTCCGCTGGCTCGAAAACATCCAGCCGTGGTGCATCTCGCGCCAACTCTGGTGGGGGCACCAGATTCCCGCGTGGTACGGACCAGCTGAAAAAGTGGAACTCGGCGCTTCGCAGACGACTAAAAATGAAGCCGGACGCACAATTGTTGCAAGTCCATATCGCGTTTTTGTTGCAACCTCTGAAGACGAAGCTCTGCGTCAAGCTCGCGCGGTTTACGGGCAAAATGTGAAGGCGCTTGCTTCCAAAGATGACGAGTTCCTTCAGCGCGATCGAGAACCAACAACTTATATCTGGCGCGACCCCGACGTGCTCGACACCTGGTTCTCGTCGGCGCTGTGGCCGTTCTCGACATTGGGCTGGCCGGACAAAACGGCTGAGCTTGAGCGTTTCTATCCCACCAGCACGCTGGTGACGGGCTTCGACATCATCTTCTTCTGGGTCGCCCGAATGATGATGATGGGATTGCAGTTCACCGAGCAGGTGCCATTCAAAGACGTCTATATCCACGCCCTCGTCCGCGACGAGAAGGGGCGCAAGATGTCGAAGTCGGTCGGCAACGTCATCGACCCGCTGGTGCTGATCGACAAGTACGGTGCCGACGCGCTGCGCTTTACCATGGCGGCGATGGCGGCGCAGGGGCGCGACCTGAAGCTGTCGACCAGTCGCGTTGAAGGCTATCGCAACTTCGCGACGAAGCTGTGGAACGCCTCGCGCTTTGCCGAGATGAACGAATGCGTACGGCAAAAGGATTTCGATCCGAAAAGCGTCACCGAAACAGTGAATCGCTGGATCGCTGGCGAAACGGAGCGGGCGGTCGCAGCCGTCACGGCCGCTATCGACGCCTACAAGTTCAATGAAGCTGCGAGTGCGGCGTATGAATTCACCTGGGGCACGTTCTGTGACTGGTATGTGGAGTTGACCAAGCCAATCATGAGTGGCGACGACCATGAGGCCACCGCCGAAACGCGCGCGACGACGGCGTGGGTGCTCGACCAGATCCTCAAGATGCTGCATCCGTTCATGCCGTTCATCACTGAAGAACTTTGGGGCCGGATGGTCGAAGTCGGCGTCAAGCGCGACAGGTTGCTATGCCTTTCGGCGTGGCCGGAACTGGCGGGATTGCAAAGCCCCGAGGCGGATGCCGAAATCGGTTGGCTGGTGCAGTTGATTTCCGAAGTGCGCTCGGTGCGCTCGGAAATGAATGTGCCGGCAGGCGCTAAAATTCCGCTCGTGCTTATGGGTGCCAACAAGGAGACGCGCTCGCGGGTGGCGCGTCACGGCGATACAATTCAACGCATGGCGCGCATCGACGACATCAGTTTTGCGACGTCGACGCCGAAAGGCTCGGCGCAAATCGTCATCGGCGAAGCGACTGTGTGCCTGCCGCTCGATGGCGTCATCGACATGGTCGTCGAGAAGGCACGGCTTGAGAAGGAAATCGCCGGGGTCGCGTCAGATCTCGGCAAGATGGACGCCAAGTTGCAGAACCCCAGCTTCATGGCCCGCGCGAAACCCGAGGCGATAGAGGAAACGCTGGAGCGCAAAGCCGAGTTGGTACAGGCGACGGAGAAGCTGCAGGCGGCGTTGAAACGGCTGAACGGCTGAGGCGTTCGCGCTCCACGATCCGCCGATCACAGCCGCGTACGATAACGTGTTCGACATCGCCTGAGCTTTCGCCGCAGGAGACGCCGATGGATACCGAAGTGCTCATCGTCGGGGCCGGTCCTACCGGTCTGATGCTTGCCAACCAGCTTGCGATGCGTGGCGTGCGTGCCGTGATCATCGACCGGCATTCCGGTCCGGCGCAGCAGACCCGTGCGATCGCGGTACAGGCGCGCACGCTCGAAATCTACGCCAAGATGGATCTGGCACAGACGGCGCTAAATCTCGGCCTGCCCGCCACCGGTGCCAATCTGTGGGCCAACGGTGAGTGGGCGGCGCGCATCCCGCTCGGCGATATCGGTAAGGATCTCAGCCCGTTTCCGTTCGCGCTGATCCTGGGCCAGGACGACAATGAGCGCATGATGGGCGCGAAGTTGCATAGGCTGGGCGTCGACGTGCAATGGATGACGGAGTTGGTCGGGCTACAGCAGCATGCAGATCACGTCGAGGTGACGCTGAAAGATGCGGCGGGCGTCGAGCGCCGCATGAAGGCCGGATGGATCGCCGGATGTGATGGCGCACATAGCGCCGTGCGGACGCTGAGCGGCATCGCGTTTCCCGGTGATCCCTATCCACACGTGTTCTTCGTCGCAGACACCGAAGCCACCGGCCCGATGAAGCCGGGCGAACTCAACATCTACCTTTGGCGCGACGGCTTTCACCTGTTCTTTCCCATGCGCGGCACCAACCGTTGGCGCGTCATCGGCATCTTGCCTGAGGCGTTTCGCGACCGCAGCGACCTCGCCTTCGACATGCTCGTGCCCGCGATCAAAAAGGAAGCCGGTGCCGAAGTGCAATTCGCTCTATGCTCGTGGTTTTCGACCTATCGCATCTCGCACCGCATGGCCGAACGGTTTCGCGACCGGCGTTGTTTCCTGCTCGGCGATGCCGCGCACATACACAGCCCCGCCGGTGGGCAAGGCATGAACACCGGCTTGCAGGATGCCTACAATCTCGCCTGGAAACTCGCCTATGTGGTCAAGGGGCAGGCCGATATGTCGCTGCTCGACACCTACGAACAGGACCGCGTGCCCGTCGCACGCAGACTGCTCGAGACGACCGACCGGGCGTTTCAGTTGCTGGTTTCCGAGCGCTGGACGGCGGCAGTGCTGCGTACGCGTATCATAAGTCGGCTCGCCGCGATTGGGATGCGGATCGATCGTGTGCGCAAGCTCGCTTTCGCCACCGTTTCGCAGATCGGCATCAGCTATCCCGACAGCGCGCTCTCGCAGACGCTGCAAGCTGCGCCCTCTGCGGGACCGGCGGCAGGCGCGCGGTTTCCATGGCTGAAGTTGAATTTGTCCGACGGCACCGAGGTCTCCGATCTATTTTCGGTGCTCGATGCGGCAACGTTCAATCTGCTGCTGTTCGGTGAGCACACGACGCCACCACCTGCCAACAACGAACTGATGACGGTACTTCGCGTGCCGGTTACCGGCCACAATACGCGCATGCTGGGCGCGGTGGGCATCACTCAACCGGCGTTCTATCTGGTGCGTCCAGACGGCTACATCGGGCTCGTCGGAGGTCCGTTCGATCACTCGGCCCTGGACCGCTACGTTCGCCGTTTTCAGGCGGCGTCGAGCAGGTAGGCCATGCCCAGCGTCCGCGCCGTACGCATCCGGCGGCGTGAACAAATTGCGTCGCACATCGGAATAGACTTTGGTTTCGGCGGGCAGGTAGCGATCCGAGGGGACTACGCGCAAGACGTCGGGAAGTGTCTCGTCGAGTGGAGGTAACCAGACAAAGCGCGGCGGATTTTCCCACACGGTTTCGGCGTCGGGCTGATAGCGCACCGTCAGCCCGCTGGCTTCGGTTCGTCGAGGGATTGATCCGGCGCGCCGTCGCGCAACGTGCCCATCAGACCTCCAGCACGACGCGTCCACGCACCTGCCCCGCCAGGATCTGCGGCGCTAGCGACTGCACATCGGCTAACGCGTGGGTCGTCGTTAGAGCCGCCAGCTTGTTGCGATCGAGATCGCGGGCAAGACGTGTCCAGGCGGCGATGCGCTTCGGCTTCGGTGCCATGACGCTGTCGATGCCCGCCAGCGTCACGCCACGCAGAATGAACGGCGCAACCGAGGCAGGTAGATCCATCCCCTGCGCCAGTCCGCAGGCCGCAACCGTGCCGCCGTACATCGTCTGCGAGATCACGTTGGCGAGCGTCGCCGAGCCGACACTGTCGATGGCGGCGGCCCAGCGCTCTTTGCCGAGCGCGCGCGGCGTACCCGACAATTCCGCCCGATCGAGGATTTCGTGCGCACCGAGGCTTTTAAGGTAGTCGGCCTCAGCGGGACGCCCGGTCGAGGCGATCACTTTGAAGCCGAGTTTCGACAGCAGAGAGACCGCAACGCTGCCGACGCCGCCGGCGGCACCCGTGACGAGAACCGGGCCGCGATCGGGCGTGATGCCGTGCGCTTCGAGCGCCAGCACCGAGAGCATGGCGGTGTAACCCGCCGTGCCGATGGCCATCGTTTCCGCAGGCGTCAGCGTGTCGGGCTTGGGGATCAACCAGTCGCCCTTGAGACGGGCCATGCCGGCGTAACCGCCCATGTGTGTTTCGCCGACGCCCCAGCCGTTGAGCACGACGTGGTCGCCGGCCTTGAATTCGGCATGCTCCGATGCGGTGACGGTGCCAGCGAGATCGATGCCGGGGATCATCGGAAAGCGACGCACCACAGGCGATTTGCCCGTCACCGCGAGCCCGTCCTTGTAGTTGATCGTGGAATGGCTGACCTTGACGGTGACATCGCCCGCCATCAGATCGGCGAGGCCGAGTTCCGTCCATGCCACCTGCTGGCCAGCGTCGCCCTTGGTGATCAACAGCGCTTTGAAACGGTCGGATTGGGTCATGCGATATCCTCTCGGCGTAACGGGGGCTCGATACCGATGTAGGCAAAGCGCGCGCGGCTGTCGAGACGCACCCGGCGAGAGCTTTTCGATCTCCGGCCGGAGTACGGGCCTCAGCGGTGGTCGCGCTGATGTTTATCCCAGAAACCGTCGCCTGCCTCACGGGCAGCCGTGGCGCAGTCGCCGGCGCAGGCGATCCACGTACCGTTCGGCAGTTCGACTTCCTGGAACGTCACGCCATTGATCGACACATCGCGCGTGCGCAGAGACACCGTCGGTCCACCGGCGCGTTCCGATCGCACCTGCACACGACCGGTGCCGACGATCTCGCGGGGGTGCCGCTGGGTGTACCAAGCGGCGTAGCCGATGACTGCCAGCATCAACGCAATGATAACCGCCAGCATTTGCATCCGCGACATTGCTAACTTTCGAACACCGCTGCATCGTCCTCAGGCCGAGGCTATCACGGGGAGCAGGAGATACGCACGCTGCCCGGCATCGAAATGCAGGGTGGTCGTGCCGCCGTATGTTTCGACCGGACGATCCAGGGGGTCGTCGTGCAGAAAGGGTCCGCATCCCCGAAGTTCGTTTTTGAAGTTCGACAACTTGCCGCCGCTGCCGCCACCGTATTCGTAATCGCGCCCGCGCACACTCAAGGCAATGCGTCCGCCTGACGGTACGACGATCGAGGTCGGCAGGATCTCGATATCGAGTTCGACGGGCGCGCCGGGGGTCAGTGGTTGCTTCTCGTCGTGCGCATGATAGGGCCGCCACGGCTGGCTCAAAGCGGCGTCGAGCTTGCGATGGGAGGCACGTAGCCAGCCCTGGCCGACAGGTGTGTGCGGATCGATAGCACCTTGGAAGACGACTTCCTTCATCTCAGCGGTGAACACGCGCAGGACGACGAACAGGTCCGCGTCGTCGGTCGACGAGGAGACGAACAGTTTGAGCGCCGACGGGCCAGTGATTTCGGTCGCGTGCTCCAGCGGTGGCGTGATGTAGGTGACGCCATCGCCCAACGCCGGGAATGCGATCGTTGTGTTCACATCCGTGGCAGCATCGGTGAGGAGCGAACCGCGTGTCGGGTCCAGATAGAATTTGGTCCATCGCGTCCGCGCCAGCGGCCATTCGCTTTCCGGGCGCGCACTGAACGTTTCGTCCGGCGCACGCACCTGCAGCAGCACGCGCGGCTGGTCGGCCCATGCCTTCGTATCGCCCTTGAGATAACAATCGAAGAAGCGGCGCTGCAGATCGCGACCGTAGTCGGTATAAAAATGCGTCCAATGCTCGATGCCGTGCGCCTCGAGATACTTGTGCTTTGAAGCTGCGCGCACGAAACCTTCGAAGTTGCCGCGCGTATGCAGGCCCTGCCCGCCCCAGTTGGCAGCCGTCAACAACGGCACGGTGATCTTGTCCCACTGTGGCGAGCGCGCCTTGTGATAATCGTCGTCGAGGGGATGGGCGCGAATGTCGGCACCGAAATCGCACCGGTTCGCGGCAAGCTCGGCGTCGGACAGCACCTCCGGTCCGCAGATGAGATGTCCCGTCACCCGGCTGCGACGGCCGCGCTCGCCCGAGCCATATTGGACAGTCTTCACCTGCATATCGAACCAATTGGCCCAGAACGTCGAGAGGATGCCGCCGTGGTGCGTCGCGTCGCGATACCAGTCGGCAGCGCCTTCCCAGATGCACATGGCGGCAAGGTGAGGTGGCTGCAGCGACGCCACTTGCCACTGGTTCATGCCGTAGTAGCTGACGCCGTCGAGCCCTACCTTGCCGTTGCTCCAGGCCTGCACCCCCGCCCATTCGATGCACTCGTAGAAGTCGCGTGTCTCGCGCGGCGAAAAGTGATCGACAAATCCCGGCGACGCCCCGCAGCCACGGCTGTCGACGCGCACGCAGACGTACCCATAGGGTACCCATTTCTCCGGATCGACCACTTCCCAGCTCTGATAGGCATTGGTCGAGCCCGCCGTGACGTCGGGATGCTTCTCGGCCATGCGGTTCCAGGCGCTCGGATAGCCCTCCTGGAATGCAAGACCCTTGGCGTAAGGACCATAGGTCAGCAGCACTGGATGAATGTCTGCATCGTCGGGGCGAAAGACGTCGGCGCGCATGACCACGCCATCATCCATTGAAATTGCAACATCCCAGTCGATCCGCATGCCATCGCGGACCTCGGTGCGCGTCGGAGGCAGGACTTGATTCGAGCTGATGTCGCGATGATCGGCCATGGTGCGTTTCCACCCAGAATATTTCAATCTCGATGCTTGAGCCTAGATATCCTGATACGGCGCGGGAAATCACCAGTCGTGCTCGCTGCGATCAAATTTCGTGATGCGGCAGTCGCGCGATTTTGTGCGAATAACGACCCGCGAGACTGGAATGGAGACTGGGATGCGCATCGGAATTGCCGGGCTGGGACGCATGGGGGCCGCGATCGGGCTGCGGCTGGTCGAGTGCGGGCACGAATTGGTGGTCTGGAACCGGACGCCGGGCAAGACGGCAGAACTCGAGGCCGCCGGCGCGAAGCTTGTTGCGACCCCGGCCGAGTTGGCCGGCAAGGTCGACACGATCCTCACCATTCTGACGAACGCGGATGCCCTCGCGGCCGTCTACGACGGCGCGCAGGGCGTGCTGGCGGCTGACCTCAAAGGAAAGCTCGTCGTCGAAATGAGCACGGTGCAGCCACGTGACGAGATCGCACTGGCAGCCAAGGTGCGCGCCAAAGGCGCAGCGTTCGTGGAGTGTCCCGTCGGTGGAACAACGGGGCCGGCGCGGCAAGGTAAACTGCTTGGGCTCGCGGGCGGCAGTGTCGAGGATATCGCGCGCGCGCGGCCACTCCTCGATCAGATGTGCCGCCGCGTCGCCCACGTCGGTGTGGTCGGTGCCGGTGCCAGCATGAAGCTGGCTATCAACTTGCCGCTGCTGGTTGCCTACCAGGCGCTCGGCGAGGCTTATGTTCTGTGCCGCCATCTCGGCCTCGACACGACCGCATTGATGGAGCTGTTTTCGGACACCTCAGGCGCACCGAACATTCTGAAGGCGCGTGGCGCTGCCATCGCGTCGGCACTGGCGGGCGAACCGCCCGGGGCGCCCGCCTTCGACATCGACAGCATCCGCAAGGATCTCCGCACCATGATCGCGGAAGCCAAGGGACGTGGTGCCGAGTTGCCCCTCGCGGAGCGCACGCTCCGCATTTTTGACGACGCGTCGCGTGAGGGATGGGGCGACCGCGACGGCTCACAACTGCCTGCCTATTGGCCGCGACGACAACCGCTTTGATTGACCGATTCAATTGCGGCCTGTTGTAACGAGCACGGACAACGGGAACCATTCTGCAAGCGATACCAATTTCACCTTAGCGCGCGGAGTTAAGCTCGGTTGTAAGCGCAGGTTTCCATGGCGCAAACCTCCTCCACACTATCAGACACGCGGGTGGACGCGCCGCCGCCATGCTGCGTGCTATTTTGATCGGCTCCACATCTGATCGAATGGTACGATGTCTACATTTTTGCGGCGGTTCAGCGGTTTTTTGCGCACGTGCTCTTTGCGTGCGTTACACCGGCGCGAAAGGGTAGTCGTCCGTACGCGACGGCATGCATCTTTATCTCACTGGTGACGTACCTGATGCTGACCGACACTAGA
>JANYHG010000013.1 GCA_025359165.1 Hyphomicrobiaceae bacterium | reverse complement strand
GCGCCGGATCGACGTACCAGCAATGGCCGACGTTGAACGCGGCATAAATTGCCAGTTTGTCGGTGCGGTCGAAGCGCTGGGTCGAGGGTGACAGAATTTCGCAGACCCAGTCGGGTGCGACGGTGATTTTGTGCGATTTTGGTGTTCGGGGACGTCGATCCATCTGCCAGCCCGCCAAGTCAGGCACGACAATGTGTTCCCCCAAATGCAGTTCCGGTTCGGCCAGGAAGTACCAGCCTCCGGGGCCGCCGCGTCCCCGACCGAACGGGTTTCCGACCTCGAGTTGCAGGCCGAAAGCGGCATGCCCGTGGCCTTGGCTGGGCCGCGTCATTGTGTGCAGCACGCCAAAGGCAATCTCGCCCGTCAGATGCGGGGGCAGAGCCTCGATGTCGGAGTAAGTGGCGGGTTTGTGTTTGGGTTGTGCCATGACACAGCATAGCAGGCGTGACGACGTAGTCACGCTTGTATCAAACCCCGAAGCTCAATTTCAGAACGGCGAAAACACACGTCAACGCCACAGCGATGGCGAAAAATGTGTTGAGTGCCAGCGTCAACAATTTGCGGCCTTCGGAGTGCACATAATCTTCGATGATCACCTGCATGCCGATGCGCATATGATAGACGCCGGACAACACCAGCAGTAGGAGCGGGATGGCTATCAAGGGTTGCTGGATCGCGGCCTTGACGGTGGCGTGGTCGGTGCCCGCGTACCGAGCGATCAGCCAGACGAGAAAGATCGTCAAAGGGACGTTGGCGAGCCCGGTCAGGCGCTGTTTCCAGAAATGATCGGTGCCCTCTTTGGCAGAGCCCAGACCGCGCACCTTAGCCAACGGCGTGCGGATGGCTGCGTGCGTCGGCGAGGACGTCGGGCGAAGTTTTTCGCTCATGTCAGATGGCTCCGCGCGCATGGAGGGCAACAAACCAGATGGCAAGCGTGATCAGGATGGAGCCGATAATCGTCATCCAGCCTAAGCGGTTGACCGAACTGATATCGAAGCCACGGCCGGTGTCCCAAATGAAATGTCGCAGGCCGCCCAGCATGTGGTGAATCAGGGCCCATGTGAAGCCGAACAACACGACCTTGCCGACAACGTGGCCCATGACGAGGTTAACGAGATCGAGCGACGGCGCACCTTGCGCAATCGCGATCAGCCACCAGGCGAGCAGCAACGTGCCGACATACAGCGCAGCGCCGGTGATGCGATGCACGATCGACATCACCATGTTGATTTGCTGGCGATAGATACCAATATGCGGCGAAAGCGGCCGGGCATGAGTGGTCTTTTTAGTGCCTGCGTCGGCCATGCCCGCGCGTCCCCTTTACGAACCGATCCTTCTGAACCGTCGCTTGCTGCATATCGCAGTGCATCACGCGCCGCAATCGTTCCGGCCGCCGAACATTGGCCATAGGCCGCGACGGCGTGGCGCAGGGCGTGTTTTCTTTGACAGATAGAGCATCCCGTGCGATGGGGTGCCCCTCAATTCGACCTATCGAGGTTTATCCATGTCGACGGCCATCAAAGCGGCGCGGGGCACCAAGCGGACGTGCCAGAATACGGACTGCGGATCGCGGTTCTACGATCTCGGGCGTGATCCGGCGGAATGCCCGATGTGCGGGACGACGTGGGTACCGCCGGTCGCGGTGCCGATGTCGGCTGCCGCTGCGGCTGCCGACAAGCGCGGTAAGCCGTTGGTGAAGCCTGATTTCGAACTGGCTGCCGATGCCAAGTCCGACGATCTGCCGGAGGGCGAGGAAGCGCTGGCGGATATCGAAGTCGCCGAAGAGCCGGGCGCGGTGGAAGCCGACGAGACCTTCCTCGAAGAGGAAGAAGATGCCGGTGCCGACGTGTCGGGCATCATCGGGGACGGTTCGGAAGAGCCGGAAGAGCAGTAAGACGCGCCCGTCGGTCTATAGGTTGGGTCAAGCGCAGCGCGACCCAACTTTCTCGGCGAAACGGACAAGGTACTCCCGTCTCATTGGGCTGATCCTCTTAACGGTCCGATCAGAGCGCCACGAAATTGCCGGTCGCGGGATTGAGCACTTCGAGCGTGCCGCTGGCAATGTCGAAATAGGTGCCGTGCAGGGTGATGCGGCCGCGCCCTTCCAGCGTCGTGATGCACGGGAACGTGCGCAGATTGGCGAGCGATGTCTTGACAGCTTCGTGCTCGAGAGCCGCGCGCAGGTCCAGTCCTGTCAGCGTCGGGCGTTCGCGCCGAATGCGCGCGTGCGGCTCGTCGAGCATCGACATCCAGTTGGTGATGAATTCCGCGTCGGTCTGCCTGGTCGCGTCGTGGTCGACACAGGCGCGGACGCCGCCGCAGCCGGAATGTCCCATGACCACGATATGTTTGACGCGGAGATTGAGTGCCGCGAACTCGAGTGCGGCCGAGACGCCGTGATATTTGCCTGTCGTTTCGTAGGGTGGCACGAGGTTGGCGACATTGCGCACGACGAAAAGTTCGCCGGGCATGGCTGAGAAGATCGTTTCGGGATCGACGCGGCTATCGCAACACGACACGATCATGACGTCGGGATTCTGGCCGTGGATCGCGAGCGTTTCGTAGTGGTCCTGATTGGCTACGAAATGCCGAAACTTGAAGCGGCGGAAGCGGTCGGCGAGGTGGTCGGGGAACAGGGTCATCGTCTTCCCTTATGTAATTCGAGATCCAACGCTATGGGGGCCTTGATGGTGGTCGCTGTCATGTAGAACGTTCGGGAGACCGGTTCGGCCAGATGACAGAAAGTCTAAGTTCCGCGCGCCCCTCGCTTGCAGTCAGAACAGCATCGACATGTTCGACTGCCTGCGTCAGGGCAACGCCTGCCGATCCACCGGGCGTCAGATAACCCGCTAGAAACAAAGCCGCAAGCAGATCGCCGGTCCCATTGGGTGCTTGCGGACGGCGAGATACGACCGTTTCAGCGACAGATTCGGCTCCTATCGCCAGTGTCGCCAGATGATCCGGCGGCACCGCAATCGAGGTCGCGACGACGAGCGGGCGAAACAGCGTGCGTGCGGCGGCGATGGCGGTTTGCCGATCTGTGACGGCGCGCGACGTTAGCCAAGCAAGCTCGAAGCGGTTGGGTGTCAGAATGTCGGCCAGTGGAACGAGGTCGTCGCGAATGGCGTGTGCGGCTGCCGGGTCGAGGTAGAGTCCTTTGGGATCGTCGCCCAATACGGGATCGCAGAGAACGGTCAGTTGTGGATTGATACGGCGGCATCGGGCGACGGCGGTCGCGGCGAAGGCGACATGGGCGGCGCTCGGCAAGTATCCCGTCAAAATCGCGTCGAGGTCACGGAGGCGTCCATTGGTCTCGAGCGTTGCGAGCATCTGGTCGAGGACGGCGGGCTCGATCCGGGTGCCGCTGGCAGGCTGTTGGCCGGGGTGATTGGACAGCACGATGCTGGGTAAGGCCAGAACATCATGCCCAAGCGCCTGCAACGCAGGCGTGATCGCCGACAATCCGACGTGGCCGTCGACGACTTGTGACGAGATGGCGAGAATGCGGGCCATGTGCCGGCTGACCTCAGATGACGTTGAGTTCGAACAGTGGTCGGTTTGCGGCGACGCGATCGTAGCCGAAGCGGGCGAGGTCGATAGTGGTGAAGCGGCCTTCGAGAACAAGTTCGGCAATCGCGCGGCCAGCCCCATAGGCTTGCTGCAAACCGTGACCTGAAAAACCGCAGGCGAGGTATAAATTGGCGTGCGTCGGGGCACGTCCGATGATCGCGTTCTGATCGAGCGTATTGTAATCGTAGTAACCCGCCCACGCGTTGGTTACCTTCAGCGCCTCAAAGGCTGGAACGCGCGACGCCAGGGCTGGCCAAACGACTTCGTCGAAGGGCTGATAGTCGACGTGTTCCAGATCGCAGGCGGGCGGCTCGTTCGCCTCGGATGGCGACACGCCGCAGATGAATTGCCGGCCCTCGGGCCGAAACCAGACGCCGCTGACGTCTACGGTGAGAGGCGCATTGTGGAGGGCATCTGTCGCTTCGCGGCAGTCGACGACGTAGACATAGCGTTTGCGCGGTTCGACGGGGAGCGGCAGGCCTGCAAGCCGGGCGACGTCGCCGGACCATGCGCCTGAGGCGATAACGACGGCACCTGTGGGAAGTCGCACGCCATTGGATAGCTCGACCGTGGTGATGCGGTCGGACGTCGCGCCGAAACCGGTGACGGCGGCATGGACGATCTCACACCCTCGGCGCACGGCAGACGTGCGCAGCAACGTCATCAAGGCGACAGGATCGATCCAGCCTTCGCCTGTAACACCAAGGCTGCCTGCCGAAATAGCGGTCGTGTCAAGCCAGGGAAACCGCTCCCTGAGCATGGCGGCGACGAGCACGGCGGTGTTGGCCCCCTGTTGCCGCTGCAGGTCGGCATTGCGTCGCAGAAGCTGCTCACCGTCGGCACCGGCGAGGACGAGATAGCCTTGCTCGCGAAACGAAGCGTCGGCATCCAAGCCGAACCTGGATTGAAGTTCGGTCAGCACATGCAACGTCGCTCGCGACAAGGCGATATTCTCAGGCGTCGAGAACTGCTGGCGGAGGCCACCTGCCGAGCGCGGCGTACTGGCTTGGCGATAGCTGGGATCGCGCTCGACGATGACGACCCGGCGCGGTGGATGAAGCGCATGGGTGAGCGCGTAGGCCGTCGCGCAGCCGACGATGCCGCCGCCGATGATCACGATGTCTGCCGTGGCGTCGTGCGTCACGTGTCGCGCCTCAAAAATCGATATTGCGACGTTGCCTTGAACCGCTTTGAATGCCAATGGCTAAGCAATCTGTAATTCGAACCAAGGTTTCGCTGGATGTTGTTTCGTCCCACCCGCAGTGCTCTTTATATGCCCGGATCCAACGTGCGCGCGCTGGAGAAAGCCAAAACGCTGGATGCGGATGCAGTGATACTCGACCTCGAAGATGCGGTCGCGCCCGATCTGAAGGCTGTTGCGCGTGCGCAGGTGTGCGGGGCGGTGGCTGCTGGCGGGTTTGGACATCGACAGGTCGTGATCCGTATCAACGCACTCGACACGCCGTGGGGCAAGTACGATCTGGAGGCGGCTGCTGCGGCGAAACCGGACGCGGTGCTGGTGCCGAAGCCCAACGACGCCAGCGACATCGAGCGCGCCAACGACGGTCTGCGGCGTGCCGGCGCGCCTGACACCGTCGCCTTGTGGGCGATGGTCGAAACGCCGCTGGCCATCCTTAATCTGCGCGAGTTGGCGGGGGCGGCGAAACATGCGGGGTCACGGCTGTCGTGCTTGGTGCTGGGAACGAACGATCTCGTCAAGGAAACCCGTATCGAGTTGGATGCGGCGCGGACGGCGGCCTTGTTCTGGCTGTCGGCATCGGTGACGGCGGCGAGCGCGTTCGGGCTCACAGTGCTCGATGGCGTCTACAATAATTTCAAGGACAACGAGGGCCTCGAACGCGAAGCCCGACAGGGGCGGATGCTCGGGTTCGACGGCAAGACGCTGATCCATCCCGACCAGATCAAAGCGAGCAATCGCATTTTTTCGCCCGATGCCGAAGAGGTCGTTTGGGCGCGGAAGATCATCGCAGCGTTCGATTTGCCCGAGCATCAAGGCAAAGGCGTCATAACGCTCGAAGGACGCATGGTAGAATTGCTGCATGCCGAAAGTGCGCGCCGCACGGTTGCTATCGCCGAGGCCATTGCCGCCCGTATGCCGACATCACTTTGACGATTGGACTTTTGACATGACCGAAGCTACCTCGCAGACGCCGACCGCGAAGACGAACCCCGGACATTATTTCGAAGATTTTCGCGTTGGGCAGCAGATCGTGCATGCAACGCCGCGCACAGTCACATCGGGCGATGTGGCGTTGTACACGGCGCTCTATGGCAATCGGTTCGCGGTGCAATCGTCGGACGCGTTCGCGCAGTCGATCGGCATGGCACAGGCGCCTGTCGACGATCTGTTGGTGTTCCATATCGTGTTTGGCAAAACGGTGCCGGACGTTTCGCTCAACGCCGTCGCCAATCTCGGGTACGCGGAATGTCAGTTCGTCAAGCCGGTGTATGTCGGGGACACGCTGTCGACGCGCTCGGAAGTGATCGGGCTCAAGGAAAATTCGAATGGCGAGACGGGCGTCGTCTACGTCCGGTCGACCGGTCGCAATCAGCACGGCGAAATCGTGCTCGGTTTTGTGCGCTGGGTGATGGTGCGAAAGCTGCGACGCGATGCGCCGGCACCCACGCCTGTGGTGCCGAAGCTGGCCGAATTCGTCAAACCGGAAACGCTTGGCGCGTGTCTGTCGAAGATCGATGTCGCGGGCTATGAATTCGAGCTTAGCGGTTCGCCCCATCGGTTCGGTGACTATCAAGTCGGCGAGCGCATCGATCATGCCGACGGCGTGACGGTCGAAGAAGCCGAGCACCAGATGGCGACCCGACTCTATCAGAATACGGCCAAGGTGCACTTCGACGGCTTTGCGGCCAAACAGACTCGTTTCGGGCGCAGATTGATCTACGGCGGCGTGGTGATCTCGGTGGCGCGCGCGCTCTCCTTCAATGGTCTAGGGAACGCGTTCAAAATTGCGGCGATCAACGGCGGACGGCACGTCGCCCCCCTGTTCGCCGGAGATACAGTTTATGCGTTGAGTGAGGTATTGGCGGTCGCCGATGTAGGTGCACGCAAAGATATCGGTGCCGTCCGACTGCGGACGATTGCAACAAAAGACCTGGCAGCAGGCAGTATTGTCAGTGCAGAGAGCGACATGGGAGCCGCTGCAGGTGTGATTTTGGATCTCGATTACTGGGTTCTACTGCCACGCTGAGGCTTTGGGTCAGAATTCGGCGTGACGCTATTGAGTCGTTAACCAAATGGCGCGTAAATTACAGGGATGGCAGACAGCGCAGTGTCGCACTCACAGACGTCAGCGTGACGAAGGCGATCACTCAGATGGTTCGGGTTCAAAGTGACTAATCGGGTTGCGGTCATAGGTGCCGGTCTGGCAGGGCTGTCGGCCGCCCGGGTGCTGCGGCGTGCAGGCTGCTATGTCGAGATTTTCGAGCAGGACCGAACGATCGGCGGCCGCATGGCAACGATGCGGCTGGGCTCGGCATCGTTCGACACCGGCGCACAATACGTTACGGCGCGCAGTCCGGCATTCCAGAAATATATAGATGAGCTGGTCGGCTCGGGCTACGCGACGACCTGGGTGCCGCGCGGCCTGCATGGCGAAGCGACGCCGACGATGCAGCAGTGGTTCGTGGGTACGCCGGGGATGAGTTCCATTCTCCGACCGCTCGCCGAAAGTGTGCGAATTCACACCAGCCATCGTGTGCATACGATGAAGCGGACGGATAAAGGGTGGAAACTCTGGTTCGAGGACGAGTCGAGCATTGGACCATTTCAGGCGGTCATCTGTGCGGTTCCGGCGCGGGAAGCGCTGCTGCTGCTGGGGCGCATCGACAAGTTGGCCGACCCCATCTCGCGGGTACGCATGTCGCCTTGCTGGGCCGTCATGGTGCGCCTCGATAGCAAATTGCTGCCGGAAAAAGACGTGTATTCCGACATGAGCGAAGTTATCCGCTGGGTGTCTCGCAACAATGCCAAGCCGGGACGTGCCGCCAAAGGCGACCAGGTGCTCATTCACGCATCGCCGGCCTGGAGTCGCGAGACCGAGGATGCCGACCCGGAGGCAGTCGCGGAAGATTTGTGGGCCGAAGTCAGTCACGCCCTTGGGCTACCGCCGACGCGGCCGGCGCAGATGTCGGCGCATCTGTGGAAGCATGGTTTGGTCGATACGTCGCTCGGCGAGACCTTCCTGTTCTCCACCGACGATATGGTTGGCGTGACCGGCGATTGGTGTCTCGGCCGTTTGGCGGAACATGCGTTCGACAGTGGCGCGCGGCTTGGTCGTGTGGTCATGGACGCGCTGGGTTGATCAGCACCTGGCGTGCGATATTGTTCGCGTTCGAGCGTGGTCAGCGACGCGATTTTCGACGGCTGAAATCTTGCGAAATGTTGGGCTTGCCAAGCTCGCCGCTGTTGTGCATAAGACGGCATCGACGGCGCAAAACGCTGTCGGGTACCCCAGGATGCGGGTGTAGCTCAGTGGTAGAGCACGACCTTGCCAAGGTCGGGGTCGAGGGTTCGAACCCCTTCGCCCGCTCCAAAATTTCTCAATATAGACAGTGACTTACAAGGGCCCGCCGGTGAGCGGGCTTTTTGTTGTTTGGGTCGGTTGCACGCTGGTTGCACAGAAAGCTATCCGGATTGTGCTTGAAGCTAAGCGAAACAAAACCCGCTCATGCAGAAGCTTTCGAGCGTTCTCGGCTACAAGCTTCAAGCAATGAATGATATTGGGA
>JANYHG010000257.1 GCA_025359165.1 Hyphomicrobiaceae bacterium | reverse complement strand
GTGCCGATATCCTGCACGGCAGTGCTGGCGACAAGCCGGCCGTTGCGCACCGACAGTTCAACCTTCGACCCAAGTTGCCACAGATAGAGCCAATATCCGGCGGCGACACCCACGCCACGCCGATAGCGACCCGTCTGCATCTCCGGCGTCGAAATCGATCGCCAGCACTCGAGCGATGCCGCCCAGTCGTATAAGCGCCGCCGGTTGGGATACGTGTCCCAGCGCTTCCGCAGCTGGATCGGATCGACTTTCAACCGCAGCGCGGCTTCGTCGATCGCCTGTTCGAGTGCAAATGCCATGGGTGGCCCACCCGGTCCCCGAAACGGCGCACCGGGCGGCAGGTTGTTGACCACGTCGAAGTCGATCAGTTCCTTCGCTTCGGCAGGATAAATCAGCCGCGCCAGCCCCGAGATGGTCGAGTTCACCGCCACTCCGGAATCGCCGAACGACCGCATCGACAGCGCTTTAAGCGAGCCTTTCGCATCAGGTAACAGCGCCACGCGAATTTCCGCCGCCGGGCGGTATCCAGCGACAGACAGTTCCTCGTGCCGATTGAAAGCCACGCGGACCGGGGCCTTGGCCATTTGCGCAAGTTGTATGGCGACCGTCGTTTCAGCACCAAGCGCAGCCTTCGAACCAAAGCCGCCACCGATGTGTTCGGCAACGACGCGCACGTTCTCGACATCGAGTTTGAAGTGCTTGGCGATCTTCCCGCGCAGCTCGAAGACGGCCTGCGTCGACACATGCACCGTCAACTGCTCACCGTCGAAGCGGGCGACGGCTGCATGTGGTTCGAGTGCTGTGTGCTGCTGCACTGCGGTGCGGAACGTACCTTCGAACAGCAACGGATTGTTGGTCGCCCGCGCGTCTGCGATCCAGGTCTTCGCTTTCTTCTTCTTGTGCGAGAAAGCATCGCTGGGTCCGCGCACGTTGCCACGCCAGCGCGATGGCGCGACCGGGCCTTCGGAACCGTTTGGTGGGCTGCTTTTGCCGGTGTAGACGAGCGGTGCGCCGTCTGCGACGGCGGCTTTCACACCGATGACGCTCGGCAATTGCTCGTACACGACGCCGATGACTGCCAGTGCTGTAGAAGCTGTTTTGCGATCGACGGCGGCAACGGCCGCGATCTGCTGTCCGACGAAACGGACTTCACTGTCTTTCTCGAGCAGCGACACCGCAGCCTTTACACCCGGCATCGCGAGAGCATGCGCCAAGTCGAGCGCGGTGACGCGAGCATGTGCATGCGGCGAACGCAGGATCAGCCCTTCGAGTTGTCCATCGTGTTGGATATCGACGGTGTATCTGGCAGCCCCGGTAACTTTGTCCCGCGCTTCGACCCTCGGTGATGTCTCAAGATCGCTGTCGTAACGGCCGGCACACGCGTCCCCGATGGCACGGAAAATATTGTCGTACGCACTGCAGCGGCAAAGATGCCCGGACATCGCGGCACCGATCGCCTCGCGTGATGGCGCACCCGCACCTCCGCGCGATGCCTGCTCTTGCCGCCAGCGATCGTGAAAGGCCGTGGCTTCGACGATGAACCCTGGGGTACAGAACCCGCACTGCAGCGCATCCAGCGCCATGAACGCTTTTTGAACCGGATGCAGCTTCTGCGCGCCGATACCTTCCACTGTCGTGATCGACTTGCCGGCCGCAGCTCGTACGGGCAGCAGGCAACTACAGACAGGCACGCCGTCCAGCAGCACCGTGCAGGCCCCGCAAACCCCGGCACCGCACACCAGCTTCGTGCCCTTAAGTTGCAAAGTATCGCGCAACACATCGACGAGCAGCGCGTCGGGATCGGTCGGCAAAATTTGACTGCGGCCATTGATCGTCGCACTGCTCATGATCGCCGTCCCCTCAAGTTCGAGCAAACACGATAGCACGCTAATAAGAACCTAGCGGCCGCACCGTGCACACCAGCAATACGCTGTTTCTGCTCGTCGCGCCTCCGTCAAATCAGATCAAACGTCGCGATCTTGCTGTAGAGGCGGCGGAAATTTTCCGTCGTTGCCGTCGCGATAGCGTCGCGGCTGACGCCTTTGACCTCTGCCAGCGTCGCGGCCGTATGTACGACGAAGGACGGTTCGTTGCGCTTCCCCCGTTGCGGCCCCGGTGCAAGATACGGAGAATCCGTTTCGACCAGCAGCCGATCAAGCGGCACGTTCGCGAATACGGCCCGCAGCGCTTCCGATTTCTTGAATGTGATCACGCCCGACGCGGAGATATAGAGCCCTAGCGCCAGCGCGCGCGTGGCCAGTCGCTCACCACCTGTAAAACAATGCAGCACAGCGGTGAACGTGCCTTTGGCCATCTCGGCTTCGAGCAGATCCCCCATGTCGTCGTCGGCATCGCGCGAATGGATCACCAACGGCAGGCCTGTTTCACGCGCCGCCGCGACATGATTGAGCAGCCCCTCGCGCTGTGCCGCACGCGGGCTCTTGTCGTAGAAATAGTCGAGGCCCGCTTCACCGATGGCGATACACTTGGGATGACGCGACTTCTCGACGATTTCCGACACGGGCACGTCGAGTTCCTCGTGCGCCTGATGCGGATGCGTGCCGACCGAAAAATACACGCTCGGATATGCCTCCGCGATTTCGCGATAGACGTCGTATTTACGCACCCGCGTCGAGATCGTGACGATGGTCGTCACTCCAGCCGCCGCCGCACGCGCAACGATCGCGTCCCGCTCCTCGGCGAAGTCAGGAAAGTCGAGATGGCAATGATGATCTACGAGGGACATGCAGTTTTATCCGTGAGGGGTCAGGTACCGGCGATCAAGCGCTTCAGCTTGGCCACCACCACACCGGCATTTTCTTGATAGGCCAGCGTGCCGTAAAATTGTCCGCGCGCATCCATGAGATACGTGGTGGCTGTGTGATTGATCGTGTAGCCGTCTTTCGTCGCCACTTTCTCATAGATCGCGCGGAATTTGCGGGCCATGTCTGCAATCTGCGCTTCGGTTCCGGTCGCGCCGACGATGTGCGGGTCGAACGACGACAGGTACAATTTGATCTGCTCCATGGTGTCGCGCCCGGGATCGACGGAAACGAACAAATAGTTCATGCGGTCGGCCTCGGTGCCGAGCTGTTTGATGACGGTACTGAGATCAAGCAGCGTCGTCGGGCAGACGTCCGGACAGAACGTATAGCCAAAGAAGACGGCCAGCGGCTTACCCTTGAGGCTCTCGTTCGAGACGATGCCACCCGTCGTCGCAGCCAGCTCGAATGGGCCGCCGATGACAGAGGCCAGCGGTAGCGCGCGCTGCGTCAGCCCGGGCAGCTTGACGCCGGCTGTCGATAGCGCGACCGCAGCGACCACCACGATCAACAGGCCCCAGGCGAATACGCGGAGTGCGTGCAGCATCATCTCGTCCCGCATCTCGTAAGTTGGACAAATCGCAAGAAAACCAGCGACATTCGCGCACGGCTTGTCAATGTGGCGCGGCTGCACAGGCGACGCGGTCCCCCGGCCTGCTCACGGCACCTGCCATACGGCAGTGCGCTTGATTTCAGAATCTTCAAGTTCGCGCGTAACCGGCACGCGGAATTCCGCAACTTGAGTGAAGCGATCGCGCGGAAAGTAATTGCGCTGCGGATCGCCGATCAGAACCTGCGCACCGGATGCGCGCGCGGCATCGATGTACGCCAGAACTTTGTCGGCCAACTGCCGCTCGTAAAAAAGATCGCCGACGAGGACGACATCGAAGCGGTCGGGCGGCCGTGCCAGCAGATCCTCGGCCGTCGTCAGAACATCGAGACCGTTGGCGACGGCATTCAGGCGCGTGGCGATCAGCGCCAACGCGTCGATATCGGCGGCGAGCGCCGACTGCGCCCCCGACCGCATAGCCGCCAACGCCGTCAGGCCAGACCCCGTGCCGAGATCGAGCAAGCGCTTGCCCGCCACCAACTCTGGACGATCGAGAATATGCCGCGCCAATGCCTGACCACCCGCCCAGGCGAAAGCCCAATACGGCGGCGGCACATTCATTTCGCCGAGCTCGTCCTCGGTCTTCTGCCAGATCGGCAGACTTTCGGACGCCAGATGCAGCCTTAATTCCGGCACCAGCGGCGGCGCGATCAATTCTGTGTTGGCGGAAATGAAGCGTTGCCAATAGGCGTCGTCGTGCTTGCCGCTCATAGCTGCCACACGCGCGCACGCTCGATGAAGTTGTCGACCAGCGCCGGCGTCAACGGCGCTTCGTAATCGGCCAACAGACGAAAGTTGCCCGGCGGTCGCCGCGCTGTAGTGCGATCGCCGTAAAGCAACGGAATGCCGCGCCGATGATGCGACGCGATGAAAGTGCCGACCCGGTCTTTGAGTTCAGGTTCGTAGACAAGATCGCCGATGATCACGAGATCGAAGTCCGTATCCGCCCCCAACAGATCATCCGTCGTGGACGTCAGCGTGACGGCGTTGAGATCGGCGTTCAAAGTTGCAGCCATCGCCGCAAGCGGATCGATGTCGGCAGCCGTCAGCGCTGCGGCACCGGCTTTCATCGCAGCGATGCCAGCGATGGCAGAACCCGAACCGAGATCCAGAACGCGGCGACCGGCCACCAGCGCGGGGTTGTCGAGAATATGCCGCGCCAGCGCTTGCCCGCCCGGCCATGCGAAAGCCCAGTAGGGGCGCGCGCCGAGGCCCCCACTCATGAAGGTATGCGCGTCCTGAAAAATATCGTGTGAATGATGCGCGAGGTGCAACGACAGTTCCGGCACCAGCGGCGGTGCCACGCGATCGGTCGTGCGTTCGATGAAGTCTCTGAGG
>JANYHG010000255.1 GCA_025359165.1 Hyphomicrobiaceae bacterium | reverse complement strand
CGTGTGGCCGATACCGCGTCGAGGGGCAAGCCGGCTATTGTAAGCAAGACGGTGCTCAAATCGGCGATCGCGACATGCTGTTGGGACACGGGCCGAGGTGCGAAGTTCAGGCTTTCTATCGCAAAGAAAGTGCGAAACGTTCGCTGTGGATCGGCTGACAGGCCGAGCGCGTTTTCCAGGCGACGAGTCATGACGGGCTGATGGTCGCCATAGTGCAGAACGAGGATCGGGCGGTCCGGAAACCGCTGGGTGAGTTTCGATTTCGCCAGCTTCCAGGCCTCTGCGGTTTCGCCGAGGCGCGCGTAGTATTCGGCGTATTCGATCTCCGGCACGCTCGCGTGCGCAAAGGCGCGGCGGGCGTCGGCGTTCGGGCTCAGCGCCAAGCGACTGATATGTGGGCCGTGATTGAAATTGGTCAGGGCGTAAAGAAAATGCGCCTCGTGGGGCGTCGCCGAGACGCTGTCGGCATAGGCATCGAGCGCTGCGGGCAGGAACAGGGTATCGGTATAGGTCCGTTCATAGGTGGAGATATCGAACGGCTTGGCGAAGTTGTCGGAGAAGTGGCGCGTCTGCATGCCGATCGCGCCGTAGAAGGCGTCGTAATTGAGAAAGTCGCGACGGCAGCTGGATGCCAGCAGCGTCCGATACCCAATCGAAGCAAGCTGGAAGGGAAGGCTGTGTTTGAAGCGGCCAACGCCTTTTTTATAGAGGTAGTAGGCACCGGTGCCGAAGGCGGAGCTGGCGATGCCGGTGAGAACACTGAACTCCGTTTGCCATGATCCACCGCCGTAGATTTCGACGTGAAGTGATCCGTGCGCGCCGTCTGCGGGCCCGAGAAATGCGGCGATGTCGTCTTCGATCGGAACACCGAAGATGCGTGGATCAAAAACAGATTCATGCTGGATGAGAATGATATCCGGTTTTACCGGGCTCAGTGCGGGAACCGCTGATTGCAGGGGTAATGCGACTTTCGAAGGTGACACAAGGCTGAGGCGGCCCGTCGGCCACCAAGCGCTGATGTCGAGCAGAGAGGCCGCGAAGGTCGAGATGTAGCTGTGGGGCTGGACGACGAAGCGCTGCAGTGCGTTCACACCGCCATTCAGGTGAAGGGCCAAGATGCCTGCCGTCACGCAAGTCGCGAGGAGTGCGGAGCGATCCGCGAGGGACAGAAGGTTGCCGCCGGCGCTTGCCATTAC
The DNA here is from genome assembly GCA_025359165.1 of Hyphomicrobiaceae bacterium. Lineage (GTDB taxonomy): Bacteria > Pseudomonadota > Alphaproteobacteria > Rhizobiales > Hyphomicrobiaceae > JABFRJ01. The sequence continues at coordinate 6,964 of JANYHG010000255.1, read as the reverse complement.
GCCGATCGCTGCGGCGCTCAGAACGATTGCGCCCGCACATAGCGCGATCATCATGCGCCGATATTGCGAAAAAAAGAATGGGACGGTGCCGGCGAAGGCCAGCGGAATGTCGGCTGCGATCAGCGTCCGCGCGCTGTGATGAAACTTCACCATCGAAGCGCCGATGAGAGCGATCGTAACGATGGCGGCGAGAGCGACCGCGCGTTCGATGTCGCCGGTCGCAAGGCTTATGATCGCTGCCAGCGTGGCAAGGGCGGAGGCCGAGAACAGCAAGCGCCGCGTGCCGTGTTCGGTCGCGAACAGCGCCAGCGCGGCACCTATGATTGCGAACGCCAGGATCGACCTTGGATCGAGTGCCACCGGACATTCACTCCGGGGCACGGCGGGCCGGGAAATCGCGTACTGCCGCTGCGGCCATGGCGGTGGCTGCGATGGTGCCGTCGGCGAGGCGCAGTACGCCCGAAAGCTGCGCCGTGTTGCGGCCGAGGCGAAGAACCTCACCGCGCACGATGACCCGTCCGACCGGAACCGGATGCAGGAAGGTTACGGTCAGCTGCAGAGTGGGGACTATTTTGGTCAAGCCGCTGTGTACGGAAGCGGCGACGCCCATGGCATCGTCGAGCATCGCGGTGACGAAGCCGCCCTGCATACTGCCGGTCGGGTTGGCGAACTCGGGTCGTGCGGTGAACGCGACGTCGACCCAGCCTTGCTCTATGGACAGGTCCAGCAATTCGAAGCCGAGTAATTTGGACGCCGGCGGCATGCGCGTGGAATTCTGGAAAATGCTGAGGATCTTGGCATGTGTCAGTGTCATGGGGCCGGCGTCTCGTAGGGGTGAGCTCAAGCACGCGCTTATGCGGGTACTTTTCCTTTTATCGCGTTGGCGCGTGCTGCAAACGTGAGGCGGCCATCTGCTGCAAGGGGCAAGCGCGCGCGCACGCGAGATTTCAGCGCAGCACCATCGGCCTCCGACATGGTCGCCAGAACGGGCTTGACTGCCGACCCGAGTGACGAGACGGTCCAGAATTCCTCGAAGTCGGCAAACGTGCGTTCGATCGTTATCGCGCGCGTTTCGATGGATGTGAGGCCAGCGTCGGCCCAGAGGCTGCGGAGGACATCGACGCGGGAGGCGTCGACGCTCGGCGGGAACAGTGGTTGCAGGCCAGCCGCGCGAATTTCCTCGTAGATTGGTTCCAATGGAAATCCGCCGCCGAACATGTCCCAGGCGTATGCCGCGACGGTCCCGCCGGGGCGCACCACGCGAACCATTTCGGCGACGCCTTTGGCGGGGGTTGGGACGAAGAAGATCACCAGCGCCATGACGGCTGCATCGAAGCTGGCATTCGGATGGGGAAGCGCCATCGCGTCGCCCAACTGGAACGTCGAAATGCGGGCCGAGGACCGCGTGCGGGCGAACGCGAGTTGTCCTTCCGACGGATCGATGCCCGCAATCGCTGCTGGGGCACACCGCTCGGCGATCAGTTCGGTGAATGCGCCGTTGCCGCAGCCGACATCGACCCAATTCATGGCCGGCGGCGGTGCCAACCAGTCGAGGAACACCCCACCGGCAAGCCGGCTCCACTTGCCCATCATCTGCTCGTAGGCGGCGCCGTCGTCGAAACGGATTTGCAGTTCAGTCATCGGAAGCCTCCGTTGCATCGCGTGTTGCTGGAACGTTTTAATGGTCAAGGTCTGGGTCTGCGCGGCTTTGGCGGTGTGGCTGTTTCGGGCGGTGGTTCGAGGTGGAATTGCTTGGTGAGTTCGGGGCCAAGCTGGTCGGCGAGAACGCGGCGCTTGACGCTTTCGGCTTTACCCTCATCCAGGTCCATCAGCTGGAAAGGCCCGTAGGATATGCGGATCAGGCGGTTGACGACGAGTTCGAGGCTGCCGAGAATATTGCGGACCTCGCGATTTTTGCCTTCGCGCAGTCCAAGCGTGAGCCAGCTGTTGCGGCCCTGCGTGGTGTCCAGTGTCGCCTCGATCGGGCCGTAGCGAACGCCGTCGATCTCGACTCCGTTCTTGAGTTCGTCGAGTTGCCCCTGGGTGATCGAGCCGTGCGCACGGACACGGTATTTGCGCAGCCAGCCGGTGGAGGGAAGCTCCAGATGGCGGGCGAGTTCGCCGTCGTTGGTGAGCAGCAGTAGGCCTTCAGTATTGAAGTCGAGGCGACCGATCGATACCACGCGCGGCAGGTCGGGCGGCAGATGATCGAAGACGGTGGGCCGTCCTTCGGGGTCTTTGTGCGTTGTGACCAGCCCGCGCGGCTTGTGATAGCGCCACAAGCGAGCGGGTTCGGCATCGGGCATGGGCTCGCCGTCGACGACGATGCGGTCGCGCGGGTGGACATCCAATGCGGGTGAAGCGATCTTGCTGCCGTTGACGCTGACGCGGCCTTCCTCGATCCAGCGTTCGGCCTCGCGGCGCGAGCAGAGGCCGGCGCGGGCCATGGCCTTGGCGACGCGCATGGTTTCCGTCGGGCGGCCGGAACCGGGCTGTGCTGCGGGCCGGCCCGCTTTGCGCTGACCGGCAGCGTCAGGGGCGGCACGACTTGGAACTGTCGCAATATCGGGCGCCGGGGCCGTCTTGGGCACGGCGTTGGGGCGGACGCGCTTGGTCCAGCGCTTGCCGCCGTCGCCGTTAGCAGCGTTGCCGACGCTCTTGCTGCTGCTCCGGCCGCCGCGTTTGGCGTCGCGGTCAGACCCGGCGATGGAGCCGCGTGCCTCCGGAAAGTCGGCTTCGAGGCGGCTCAGCCGCTTGCGCACGGGCTGGCCGGCCGCCGTCTTATCGCCGGCAGGGACCGGTTTGCCGCGTCGTTGACCAAATGTAGGCTTGCGCATGGTATGGACCAGACTAGAAGGCACCCTCATCCAGCCTTCGACCGCCTTCTCCCCGCGAGGAAAAGGCTAGAAATTCGATGTCCGACGTCGTCGTCCTCGGCCCCTGGGATAGCTCAGGGGGAGGATGTCCGAAGGGCAGGTGAGGGGCCTTCGGCTCGGTGCCGAGGGAACGCAGCACTGGTCTCGACAGGTACGGTTATGACATCAGAGCGGCGGCAAAGCTATATGGAGATGGCGCTGGGCGAGGCGCGGGCGGCAGAATTGCGCGGCGAGGTGCCGATCGGGGCGGTCATCGTGCGTGCCGATGGTGCGGTGGTGGCGAGGGCCGGCAATCGCACACGCGAACTCTCGGACCCGACCGCGCATGCCGAAATCGTGGCGATCAGGGCCGCCTGTGCGGCCGCGAACACCGAGCGGCTGCCGGACTGCGATCTCTATGTGACGCTGGAGCCGTGTCCGATGTGCGCTGCGGCGATCTCTTTCGCGCGTGTGCGGCGGCTCTACTTTGCAGCGTCGGACGCCAAAGGCGGCGGGGTCGAAAGCGGACCGCGCATTTTCAATCAGACGACTTGCCACCACGCGCCCGAGGTGTACGGGGGGCTTTGCGAGACGGAGTCGGCGCTTTTGCTGCGCGCGTTTTTTTCGCGGCGGCGCGAGCCTTGACGGCGGCTTTCGGTGCGCGTCTGGACTGTGGTTTCAACGCGCCGCTCTTGGTTCCAGCCTTGGTCACGGCTTTAGTCCCAAGCCTCGCCATATCGTCGGCGGGGCGCATCGGCAGGATGCCGTGCTTGGTGTAAAGTGCGCCGAGTGCCTCCCAATCGCGGACGACGGTGCGATAGATCCAGCGATAGCCGTAATTGGTTTCCGCCAGCGCTGCGGCGCGGTCCCAACCGATGAACTCGCTCGCCGCGTTCAACTCGAGCCAGCACACGACGAGATGCACATAGGTCTGCTCGTAGTTGCGCGCACCATCGGGTAACCGCGTCGGTGCCTTGGGATAGCGGCGCACCAGCTCGTCGAAAAACGGTGCTACGGGATCGTGATCCGGCCCGCCGAGGCGCCACAGATACCAATGCATCTGCTCGTGCAGATAGGTTGCAAGCAGGTGATCCTCGCTCTCGGCGAAACGCGTGCCGAGCGTGAGGATGGGATGGCTGTGCGTCGTGCTGGCCGGCACGATGCGGACGTGTCGCGTATACTCGAACCGCGCGAGATCGGCGTGACGGCCGCGCAAGGCGACCAGCCACGCGCGTACGCGATCTGCGGCGCGTTGCGCTTCCTCGATGTCGACGTCGATGCGAAATCCGTCCAAATCAGTCGTCGTGGCCGACACCGAGTTAGATATTTGTAATTTCGCCGGGCGCCGCTTTGCCCCAGCCTTCGCCATCTGGTTCAGTCCTTATTTTGAAGGACCTCTCATAGTCGACATTGCGCCGGACGGAAGGCTAAAAATCGGAGCGTGTGCACAAACTTTTTTATGGCATGGGAATCAACGGCTGAAACGTTGGGATCGTCTCGCTACGGAGCATGCGATCGAGCTGTCGCTTGAGCTGCTCCTTGATCGGTTGTGCTGATACGAGCACTTCGCGCCACTTGTGGAAGTCGATGACGGAGTAGGCGTCGACGGGACATTCGACGAGGATGTCGGGCTGACGAGCCTTGAGTTTTTCGCGCACGATGGAGCGTTGCAAGATTTGTGACGAGGCGGCGAGAACGTCGGTGGCCGAAGGTGTTTGCATCGGTGGCTTGATGAGTGCCGTGCCGTTCACGGCGTTGCCTACCGTGGGCGGTCGCGTGTCGGGTGCGCCGCCGGAGACGTCGATGGCGACCGTGATCATCGCCGGGGCGTCCGCAAAGACATCGAACGGCAACGGGTTGACGAAGCCGCCGTCTACCAGCGCACGACCATCGCGCGTGACAGGGGCGAAGACGACGGGTAATGCCATGCTGGCTGCGACCGCCGAGCGCAGATCACCGGAGGCGTGGACGACTTCGGACTGCGCATAGAAGTCGCAGGCGACTGTTTGCAGCGGAATGGTCAGCTGTTCGAAAGTGCGCGGCACCCCCGATGGCAAGATGGCATCGAGCAGAATGTTCGCGTCGAGCAGTGACGATCGCAACGGCACGAGGCTCAGCAGGCGACTCACAGGCGTCGCGCGTGCGGCAAAAATCTGACGCACCAGATCAAGGCGCTGGCCGAGGGTTTCCTCGGTGTGGGCGCGGATGACTTTGGCCGACATACCCGCCGCATAAGCTGCGCCATAGAGGGCACCGATCGAGGTGCCGGCGATGCGGGCCGGTTTCAGGCCAAGTTCGTCGAAGACCTCCAGAACCAGAATATGGGCCAACCCGCGCGCGCCGCCACCGCCGAGCGCCAAGGCGATACCGGATGCGGACGCGGGGGATGTCGGCACTGGCGGCATGGTCGTTTCCCGGGCTTTCGAGTATGCGCGTTACATGGAGGCGTACATGGGGGGCTGTGCAAATCAGCGGCATTTATTGGTGCCTCACGAGGCAAACGACCCGCCGATTTGCCCAAAATTACGCCGGTCGACTGCGGCGATAAAAAGGTAGAAACGGACGAACAGGCTGTGGCTGCTTAGGCGCAGAAAGGCGTCACGTCGACGAAAACGCCAGCTGCGCGCACACTGAAGCCCTCGAAAACACATCTGTAATTAGCTTTACCTCGTTGTTTTATCGATATTAAACTGATGTCGCGTCGGCTGAGTTGCAAAGTCGCCACATAAGCACCTGTTCGGATCATCAAGGGGTTGGCGAGGTTTGCGGTCCACCCGACTCAATTTATAGCCAACTCCAGTAACAGTGCGGCAGGGCCTTCCAAGGCACCTACGCTGGTCAAGCCGAAGTCTCAGATCGCGATCACGATCATGACAGACGCGCCAGCGCAGCAGGAAGTTAGCCCGGCGCTCGTGAGTAAGCCGCATCATCAAGTAACCGTTGCGTTCCAACAAGCGCGTTCAATCCACGACGTAAGCGCACACGCGCGTGCGTGCGTCTCGGATCGAACGCGAGCAGTCGCCGGGCTGCGCGTGAACTCTTCCTGCTTTTGATCCACTCACTGGAGATACCTCATGAACGAGGGACTTATGAAGAATACCAGCCTGACCGCAATCGCGGTTGCTGCCGGCATGATACTCAGCGTTGGCACTGCTTTCGCCGCCGATCTCGGTGGTAACTGCTGCGCAGATCTCGAAGAGCGCATTGCCGAACTCGAAGCGACCGCTGCCAAGAAAGGCACGCGCAAAACTTCACTCGAAATCTACGGCCATGTGAACAAGATCCTGATCGCTTGGGATGACGGTCGTAACCGCAACACAGCGCTCGCCATCGACAACGTCAACCACTCGACCCGTTTCGGTTTCCGTGGCAACGCCAAGATCAATCCGGAATACTCGGCTGGTTACTCGATGGTCATCGAAGTCGCTTCTGGCGGCCGTTCGACGAACCTCAGCCAGTTCCAGGACAAGGGTAACGTTTCGGGCGCGTCCGGCACGTCGCTCAACGGCTACCGCACCGGGAACTTCGGTGCCAACGACCAGGCGATCACCATGCGTGAATCGAACTGGTGGATCGAAAGCAACCGCATCGGTCGTCTGACCGTCGGCCGCTTCATCAACGCTGCCGGTCCCCAGGGTGCCATCGATCTCGGCGGCATCGGTTTGACTGTTGCAAGCTCGTCGTTCTCGTTGATCGGCACTGGCTTGCAGTTCCGCACGAACCAGGCGAATGCCGGCATTATCAACGCGACATCGATCAATAACGGCACGAACAACTTCACCGGCTACAACATTGGCAACACGACAGACGCTGCTGGTGAATACGCAACGCGCGAAAATGGCGTGATGTGGCAGTCGCCGACGTTGGCGGGCTTCCAGGTGACGGCATCGTTGGCAGGCTCAGTCGAGCGTGACAACGTCACGCAGAACTTCGTCGCTGGCACCCCAACACCGACGTACGGCCCGAACTGGTCGGTCGGCTTGAAGTATGCCGGTGAGTTCAACGGTGTTCGCGTTGCCTCGGCCATTGGCTACGAGAACGACGACAACGCGAACTTCACGTCGCTGGTCGGCACCAACGGTGGTGGCATTCGTGCGCACGCAACCAAC
>JANYHG010000234.1 GCA_025359165.1 Hyphomicrobiaceae bacterium | reverse complement strand
ACCGCCGGTATCAGTTGCCGAAGATGAGGTCGAAGATGGTTTTGGCCTTGCGCGGGGCAGGTCGCGCCGAAGCTTCACGTTGCGAATTGCCTGAGCCGCCACCCTCGCGCTTTGGATTGGGAGGGCTGGTCTCGTTGCGCTTGGCTGCGGCGGCGATCTCCCGCGCCTCCGGCTTCTGCTTCAACGATATGGTCTCGGCGAGCCCATCGGCCCCGGTGACGGCAAGGCGGTTTTCGTCCCAGTTGAAAGTCGCCTTACGGCCGCCGAGCCTGGTCACCGGCATTCCCACGACGGCCATCGCTGCGAGGTCGACGACGGCGGTCGCTTCGACGGCTTCCAGTGTCTGCCCATGGGGCAGCTGACCGGCTGAAAATTGCAACAGGCCATAGTTGGCGTTCGGCGCTTTCTGACGCTCCCATCCCGTGATCTTCGGCTGGCCTGGTCCCAGCATCTCCAGCGCGACACGCAGCGACGGGAACTGCGGATGCTGCGCGGTAAATTCTCCGCCGGCCTGCGTCACGCGCCAGCCCTCGAAGCCCGCGTCGGAGATGGCAGTCTCGTCGCGCTGCGGTTCGAGACCCAGGCGCGCCAGTGCTTCGAGCGTTTCGCGATGACGAATGTCGAGGCCGAGCGCGCGGGAGTAGGCGGCGACGGCAAGATCGCGCTCGCCCGCCGATTCCTTCAGCTCGCCTTGCGCCCAGAACGCATCGGCGGTGACAGGTTCCAGCCGCAGCGCCCGTTCGACGTCTTTTTCGCCCAACTCCGCTTGCTGGTTCTTCTTGTAGAGCCAGGCGCGCAGTGCATAGGCGCGGGCCGAGCGTGGCTCCAACTCGATCGCGTGCGAGAGATCCGTCAGCGCTTCTTCAGCGGCATCGGATTTCGCGCGTGCCATGCCGCGCCCGAGGTGGCCGATCACCGATTTCGGATCGAGTTCGATCACCTTGGTGAAATCTGTCAGCGCCGCGCTGGTATTCCCGGTGGCGAGGTAGCCTTGGCCACGTGCTGCATAGTCCTCGACCCGGCGGGCGTCGAACGCCAGCGCGCGGCTCAAATCTTCGACCGCCTCGGCCGGCTGCGAGAGGCGCATATTGGCATCGGCGCGGTTGCGGTAACTTTGCGCAAAGCCGGGATTGATGGTCACGGCGCGGCTGAAGTCACGGATCGAGGCATGTAGCCGGCCCGACAGCAGGCGTGCGCGGCCGCGGCCGTTGAGTGCCGCGGGGTTTTGCGGCTGCAGTTCGATGGCACGGGTGAAATCGGCAACGGCCGCGTCGAGCTGGCCGAGCTTGAGGAGTGCGGCGGCCCGGTTGCCGAAAGCGGCGGCGAGACCCGGAGACAGAACGATGGCGCGGTCGAAATCCTTGATCGCTTCCTTGATCGTATCAGGCCCTTGATCCAGGAGTAGAAACAGGTTGCCGCGATTGACGTAGACCGCTGCATATTCCGGATAGATGGTGGCTGCTTTGTTGAAATCGTCGAGAGCGGCCTTGAAACTGCGCCGCTTCATCAATGCCACGCCGCGCTCGGTCAGCAGCACCGCGCGCCGGTCGTTGGAAACGGCGGTGTCGTCGAGCGCCGCCGTGTACAGCTGGACCGCCTGCTCGATGTCGCCACGCTGCAAGGCGGCCGCTGCTTCCTGGCTCTTGGAGGGCTGCGGGGCTGCGGTCTGAGCCTGCAGTGATGGTATCGTCAAAAGTGTTACAGCGGCAGATATCGCCACGACATTCGTCATGACCCAGATGGCGCTGCCGGCCACCGCACGAGGCGCAGCAGATGTCGCGCGATGGTGCCGGGTCAGGCTGAGCGTGCGGGTGCGAGGGCTCGAGGTCATGCAAACGTCCGTCGTTGCGGCATACGGATTAGCCCGAATTCAAGGCGCTGTCGCGGCGCTAAACCCAGGTCGCCGCAACTCGCCGGCAACCCGATACGTCGAGTCGGTTGCTACACTATCCCGGCGCAGGCTGCACGCAATGAGTGTGACGTCTCGTGCGGGCGGGCTAGGATGGGTCGCTGGCACACGATAAGGTCGCGGTGAAAACAATGCGGGGGAGTGCGAGCATGCGCTGGATTTCGACTGGACTGTTGGTGGCTGCAACTGTCGTTGTGTCGGGTGTTTTGCCGGTGCAGGCGGCCGAAGCCATTGCTGTTGCGGCGTTACGTTTCGTGTCTTCGGGTCCGATCTTCATCGCCAAGGAGAAAGGCTATTTCGCCGCTGAGGGCCTGGATGTCACGCTGAAGTTCTTCGATGCGGCGCAGCCGGTCGCGGTCGCCATCGCTTCGGGGGATGCCGATTTCGGCGCGACGGGTTTCACGGCGGGACTGTTCAACATCGCCGGCAAGGGCGCGCTGAAGGTGATCGGAGCGCAGTTTTCCGAGGTCAAAGGCTTCGAAGGGTCCGCGTTGATCGCCTCCCGGAAGGCGTTCGAGGCTGGTTTGACCGACGTCGGCAAGCTCAAAGACCGGTCGTTCGGCCTGACCCAGACCGGCTCGTCGTTCCATTACATGCTCGGACGGCTCGCAGCCAGTGCCGGCGTCGATCTGGCCGGCGTATCGCTGAAGCCGCTGCAGTCGGTCGGCAACGTGCTGGGGGCGCTGAAATCGGGCCAGATCGACAGCGCGATCCTGCCGGCGTTCATCGCGCGGCCGTTGATTGCGGGGGGTGATGCCAAGCTGATCGCGTGGGTGGGCGATCTCGCGCCTTATCAAGGCGGCGGGCTGTTCACCTCACCCAAGGTCATCTCGGCGCGGCGGCCAGTGGTGGAGGCGTTCGTGCGGGCCTATCAGAAGGGCATCGCCGATTACCGCGCAGCGCTGGTGACCAAGTCCGCGCCCGATGCCGAAGCGGTCTCGATGGTGCACAAGTACGTGTACGCCGACGAGGAACTGGCCAAGGCTGGTCCTAAGATTCGCGATGGCGCTCTGTTCGTCGCGGCAGACGGCAAGCTCGACGGTCAAGACGTGGCGGCCCAGGTCGAATGGTACAAGACGCAAGGACTGGTCGACAAATCAGTCGAGGCGGCAGCGTTTCTCGACTTCTCGTTCATCCCACCACTGGTGCCGTGAACGCGGTCGCAGAATTGCCACTCCGCTCCCGCGTGCGAATCAGTTAATGTATTGATTCAATTGACGGAGGCGGAAGCATGTCAGACCCTAAGACGACGCTCGTGATGCCGGGTAAGAAAATGTCGGTGTCACCGCTGGTGAAGCGGGCGGTGCAGGTGGCGGCCGGTGCCGCGCTCGGCGCTGTGACGATCGGTGTGGTCATGGTGCTGAATGGCCTTTTGTCTGGGCGGGGCTCTGTGTGGCAGTGGGTCAACTACTGGCTCGCCTTCATCCAGCGGCCGGAAATCATGGTCACCATGCTATTGACGGCGCTGACCACGGTGCTGTTCGTTTATTGGCAGCGTGACAAGGAACGCGGCCGCTGACACTTGTCCGTGCCTAACGAGAGTGCCTTCTCCAATGAATTATTGGGGAAGGCATCCTGTACGATCATCACGCTATGAGCTGGTAACGCTTGTCTATTTTCGCCTTCCATGGCACAAATCAAGTATGACGACCATGTTGAAGCGCCGCTCTTTCGAGGCCGGTCACCACCGTAAGTTCCTCGTCATCGCCGACGATAGCCGCGAAGTCGAGAGCGCGCTGATCTTTGCCGCGAGCCGCATCCAGCGTTCCGGCGGGCAGATCAAAATGCTGTATGTGGTGGAGCCGGATGCGCAGTTTTGGGGCGGCGTGCGGCAGGTCCAGATCGAGGAAGAAACGAACAAGGCCAAGGCCCTGTTCCGGTTGTTCAGCCGAAAACTGGCAAAGGAAGGCTTCGAGAACGTCGTCGTCGAGGAAGTGATCGTCGAAGGCAAGCGCGTCGACATGATCAGCGCCGAGATCGACAAAGACGAGGATATCGCAATCCTGGTGCTCGGCGCGGCGGCCGACGCGAAAGGCCCCGGGCCGCTGATTACTTCGTTGGTCTCCGGACCCATCGCCGGCAGATTTCCGATCCCGATTACCATCGTGCCGGGTAATCTGACGATCGACGCCATCAAGACACTGGCGTGATCGTGCAGGTCTGCAGGCCTTGCCGCTGAGGGCAATCTCTCCTATGTCGAGGCTCAAACGACCACGACACGATCGCTATGGTGATCAGGGAGCGGAAATCGATGTTCATTCAAACCGAAGCCACGCCGAATCCGGCGACGCTGAAATTTGTCCCGGGGCGTGACGTGCTCGGCGAAGGTGCCGTCGACTATCGCAGCCGTGGCGAAGCCTCGTCGTCGCCGTTGGCGCTGCGACTGTTCGGCGTCGACGGCGTCGAGGGCGTGTTCCTAGGCTCGGACTTCATTTCCGTCACCAAGGGCGACGCCGAGTGGCAACACATCAAGCCGGCGGTGCTCGGCGCGATCATGGAGCACTATCTGTCGGGGGCACCCGTCATGGATGGCGAGGAAGGCCCTGAAGCCGACGGCATCTATGACCCGAAAGACGAGGAAACCGTCGCGACCATCAAAGAGCTGTTGGAAACGCGCGTCCGGCCGGCAGTTGCCAACGACGGCGGCGACATCGTGTTTCATGGCTTCCAGGATGGTGTCGTATCCCTGCACATGCGGGGGGCCTGTGCCGGGTGTCCGAGTTCGACCGCGACCTTGCGCAACGGGATCGAGAACCTGCTGAAGCACTTCTGCCCCGACGTTCAGGAAGTGCGCGCGGTCTAAGGACCCCCCGCGAACGTTTTCTGTCACTTTTCGATAGTCTTACCATGGGTGCATCTTGCGCCCGCTTTATCTTGGAGCCTGCCTGATATGTCGACACGTCTCGATCCCTCTGCGCTCAAGCAGCTGTTTCTCGAAGCCCGCACGCAAAACAAGTGGCAGCCCAAGGATGTGCCCGACAGCTTGCTGAAAGAGTTGATCGACGTCATGAAAATGGGGCCGACGAGCGCCAACTGCTCTCCCGCGCGGATCATTTTCGTCAAGAGCGCCGCCGCAAAAGAGCGGCTGAAGCCTCTGCTGGCCCCCGGTAACGTCGACAAGACCATGAGCGCGCCCGTCGTCGCAATCATCGGCCACGACATGGCTTTTTACGATCACTTGCCGCAATTGTTCCCGCATGCCGATGCCAAGAGCTGGTTTGTCGGCAAGCCGGAGCATATCGGCATGACGGCTTTCCGTAACGGGTCGCTGCAGGGCGCTTACCTGATGCTGGCGGCGCGGGCGTTGGGGCTTGATGTCGGGGCCATGTCGGGCTTCGACAATGCCAAGGTCGACGCGGAGTTCTTCAAAGACACGACCGTCAAGTCGAACTTCATCTGCAACATCGGCTATGGCGATCCGTCTGGCGTGATGGCGCGTTCGCCGCGTTTCACCTTCGACGAGATGGCCATCATCGCCTGATGTACCGTCGTGCCGGCTAGAGTACCCGCCTGGTGAATGTTCTCGCTTTCGATACGTGTCTGGGTGCCGTTTCGGTCGCGGTGCGGCGGCGCGACGAACAAGGCGCGCTGTCGGCTCACGATGCCTGCGAACATCTCGCCGTCGGCCATGCCGAGCGCTTGTTGCCGATGATCGATCGCGTGATGGCGGCGGCCGGGCTGGCGTTTGATCGGCTCGCCAGGATTGCGGTGACGATCGGACCTGGCGGCTTCACGGGATTGCGCGTCGGCGTCAGCGCGGCGCGGGCGCTGGCGTTGGCAACGGGGGCTCCCGTCGTCGGCATGTCGAGCTTGGCGCTGCTGGCTGCCGGCGCTGATGCGCGGCTTGGCGAAAGCCGTGCTGGGCGAGCGCTGGTCGTGGCCGTCGATGCGCGGCGTAGCGCCCTTTTCGTGCAAATGTTTGGCGGTGATGGGGCCTCGGTATTGTCTGATGCTGCGGTGTCGACGGTCGCCGAGGCGGCGGCGCTGTTGCCTGCTGGGCCGCTGGTGATCGTGGGGTCGGGCGCCGCCGCGCTGGCGGCTGCTGCTGCACGCGCGGATGTCGAAGCTGCGCTGCCTGATTTGCAGCCACACGCGCGGTATCTGGCGGATCTTGCGCCAGGGTTGCCGCTTATGAATCGTGTGATCCCCTTGTACCTGCGGCCTGCGGACGCTAAACCGTCGTCCGTACCGCCGTTGGCCAGGAGACCGGGACCATGACAGCGCCTGAAAAGTCCGAGCGCAACGCAAAGCTCGTCAGTCTGCTCTGGGCAACGGTCGAGCATGCCGAGGATCTTGCGAAGTGTCATGCCACGCTGTTCGACGAGCCTTGGGATACCGCGAGTTTTCAGCAGTTCCTCAGTCATCCCGGTTCGGTGGCGCTGATTGCGCGGCAAGGCAACCCGCAGGAAACGATCGGCTTCATCGTCGGTCAACTGGCGGCCGACGAAGCGGAAATTTTGACGTTCGGAGTTGACAAGGACTGGCAGCGGCTCGGTATCGGCCGGCGGCTGATCGACGGCTTGCAACGCGGCGCGTCGCGTGGTGACGCAAAGAAGCTCTACCTCGAAGTGGCCGAGGACAACTTGCCAGCGCTCGTGCTTTACAGCCGCGTAGGCTTCAAGGAGCAGGGACGCCGCAAAGGTTACTACAAGCGCGCAGCCGGCGATCCGGTCGACGCGCTCAACCTGGCATTACCGCTGACGCCGGCCTGAGAGGCTGTTTGGGCTCACCGATTACGCAGGACCGATCACGCGGGTGTGTCTGCGTCACACGCAACTCCTCTCGACGAAGCGGGTTGTCTCCATAGTCAGCTATGGAGCAAGCCGATGTCTGCAGTGTTACGCATCGTCCTAACCGCCGTGATCTTCAGCGCCACAGCAGCGTGTTCGGCCAGTGCCGGTGACGAAATTAGCCGTGTTGCAACCGCTGATGCCCCCAGTGGGAGGTCGGCGAGTTCGTCACAATCGAGCAGCGGGCCTTACTTGCCACGGCGCGTCGCCGCGAACTCGGCCTTTTGACGCGGCGATCGCAGTGTTGGGACATAATCGTTTTGGCACACCATTAAATTGTTTCAGAATAGGATAGTTAAAACTATTATTGACTTTTGATTTCATGTTAACTATTACGTATTTATCAGATTATTGTAAATCTGATGTCTAAACTGTTGGCATAGTATTCAATTCATTTAGGAGATTGTTATGAAGCACGCCATTTTGATTGCGTTGAGTGTCGCTGCGCTGACCCTGTCGATTTCGGCCGTCTTCGCCGAGGACGAACCGCTCAGGAACTCTGATCAAATCAAGCGTTTTTGGGATAAGCATCAGCCGGAAGGTGGCAGCGGCGGGTAACGCTTCGAAGCTGACACCGGCACTTTCGCGTGCAACATTAAAAAAGCCTGTTAAATTATTTGAGGGTGATAATATGCGCCCATCAACGTCGCTAATTATTTTATCAGCTTTGATCTTTCAGGCCGCCGCCTTGGGCGTGTTCACCACGGCAGCAGCTGCCAAGAGCGTGGCGGATGGTGTCCACTACCTCGCGGGTGGCTTCGACACCTCCGCACAGTCCAGCACCGGACCCTATTTTCCTGCTGTCGACGTCAAGAGCGCCGACTGATAGGCGTTCGACAGCTTCGCAAGTTATGACAGAGCACTTGTCCTCGCAGGACGAGTGCTTTTCCGTTTGTGGCCCACGCGCAGGTGTTTGTTCTAAATGTTGCCACACAGCTATGGACGCGAACGCAGTAGCGGGCTATCAACGTTATGATGCACTGCAGCATAAACTCGGTTGGGTGATGGGTCCGCTAATCACTTCCCAACGTTTTTCTGCGAAATTCTGTGCATCGCCGACTGTTTGGGTCGTATGGAGTTGATGTATGTCTACTTCAGGTTGTCTGCATACCCGAGCAACCGACGCTCCGGAAGCCGGTGAGCGTAAGTTGGTCTACATCAAGACGTTCGGTTGCCAAATGAATGTCTATGACAGCGAGCGCATGACCGAAGCGCTCGTTACCGAGGGTTATACTGAAACCACGGTGCTCGAGCAGGCCGATCTTGTCGTCCTCAATACCTGCCATATCCGCGAACGCGCGGTCGACAAAGTCTACTCCGACCTCGGCCGTATTCGTGACGTCAAGCACGAGCGGCAGCGGGCTGGCAAAGCGACCACGGTTGCAATTGCTGGTTGCGTGGCGCAGGCCGAAGGCGCGGAAATCGCGCGCCGGGTGGCGGCGGTCGATGTAGTCGTCGGCCCGCAAAGCTATCATCTGCTACCCGATTTGATCGGCCGGTCCAAGACCGAGGGCCAGATCGTCGCAACCGAATTTCTCGACGACGATAAATTCACGGCGCTTCCCGCGCGCAATCGCCGAGCCAGTACCGCAGCGTTTTTAACGGTTCAGGAGGGTTGCGACAAATTCTGTACCTTCTGCGTCGTGCCGTATACGCGAGGCGCGGAACTGTCCCGTCCGGTCGCCCAGATCCTCGACGAAGCGCGCAAGCTTGCGGCGGGCGGCGTGCGTGAGATGACCTTGCTGGGTCAGAACGTGAATGCGTTCCACGGCGTCGATGCCGATGGAAACGAGGTGTCGCTCGCCGGGCTGATCAAGGCGTTGGCGCTGATACCGGAACTGGAACGGCTGCGGTATACGACCTCGCATCCGCGCGACATGCGCGACGACCTGATCGCCTTGCATGCCTCCGAACCGAAGCTGATGCCTAATCTGCATCTGCCATTCCAGGCGGGCTCGGATCGTATTCTGGCGGCCATGAACCGGAAGCATACTGCGGCGGACTATCTGGCGCTGGTGCAGCGCATTCGCGCCGTCAATCCCGCTTTGGCGCTGTCGACCGACATCATCGTCGGCTTCCCAGGCGAGACCGAGGCCGAGTTCGAAGCGACGCTGCAGATGGTCCGCACGGTTCAATTTGCGCAGGCTTATTCGTTCAAATATAGCGCCCGCGCAGGCACGCCAGCCGCCACCATGGATGGCCAGTTGCCCGAAGCCGTGAAGACCGAGCGGCTGCACCGTCTGCAGGCACTGTTGGCGGAAGAGTCGACCCGGTTCAACGCGGGCTGCGTCGGCAAGGTGTTTCCCGTGCTGTTTGAGAAAGCGGGCCGACGCGCGGGCCAGTTGATCGGTCGTTCGCCGTATCTGCAGTCGGTCTACGCCGATGTGGACGTGCGCGCGCTGGGTCAGATTCTGCCGGTACAGATTTCGGCTGCGGGGCCGAACAGCCTCGCCGGTGTCGTCTGCGCGCCGGTGGTGTGAGCGGTCAGGCCGAAGTGTGTGGCTAAATGTGTGACGTTGGATCGTAGCGATAAAGCCAGTCGAAACGGCCGAGCAGAATGGCGGGCGGTGTGATCCGTAGCGTTGCGTCGCGCGCGACCGCGAGCGCGCCCGAAAGATGAAAGATGCGGCCGTTGCGGACGGAGGCCTGTTGCACGCGTCTGACGCGCTCTATGCGGCGGGCCTGGTAGGCGCTGAAGGCTGCAGTGATATCCCCCGAGAGATCTACCGAGAGATCCCCTCCAGGACTTGTCTCCCGCTCCATACAGCTCGCCAGCGCAACGGCGTCTTCGAGCGCCATTGCACCACCCTGGGCAAAAAACGGCAGCATCGCGTGCGCTGCGTCGCCGAGCAGGACCACGCGATCGCGATGCCATGCCGTCAATTCGATGGGGTGGGGCAACGACCACTTGTGCCAAGCGGGGGCCTTGGCGAGCATCGCCCTCAGCGCGGACGGGAGATCGGCGGTCGCATCGGCCACCTCGACCGCTGAAGCCGGGGCGTTCCAGTCCGTACCACTCCAGGTATCTTGCGCGACCACGACGATGTTGAGCGCAGCGCCAGCGTCGATCGGATAGTGCACGACGTGCGACTTCGCCGACAACCAAGCGCCGACGCAATCGGTGGGAAGATTGCCCGCCTCGCCTGACGGAATAATCGTCCGGAATGCGCAGTAGCCGGAGGCTTGCGGCACGAACCTTGCGCGCGTCACGGCGCTGCGGACCCGCGACCAGACGCCGTCGGCTCCGACCACCGCAGCACCCTCCCGCATTCGCCCGTCCGCACACGACACGGTCACGCTGGAGGCCGTCGCATCGCCGACGCTGACGACTTCGGCACCGTAAGTGAGGGTTATGCCGACGGTGCGCTTTGCGGCCTCGACGAGGGCATCGTGCAGATGGGCGCGCCGGACTGTCCAATAGGGCGCGCCGCAACGCGCCTCGATCGTTGCGCCAAGCGGCATTCGACTGAGACAGCTGCCGCCTTTGCCGCTGAACACGGCGAGGGCGCGGGGCGTACAGGCGTCCGCTTTCAAATGCTCGGCAACGCCGAGGTGCCGCAGGGCTTTGACCGCATTGGGTCCCAACTGAATGCCGGCGCCGGCGGTGAAGGCGGCTGGCGCGCGCTCCAGCACTTCGACGTGCCGACCGATCCGGGCAAGAGCCAATGCCGCCGCCAACCCGCCGATGCCGCCACCGGCAATCAGTATCGGCGCGTCAGACATCATGGCCTTGGCGGCCCGAGCGATGGATGGAAATCCACTCAGCAGTCGTAGCCGTCATCCCGTAATATCAGCTGTCGTCACGATCGCGCCGCGTGGATCGGTCTGATCGGCATGCAGGCGCGCATCGTGGACGTAAAGCGTCGAGCAATAGGGACACAGCACCTGCGTATCCTGCCCCATGTCGAGAAAAATGTGCGGATGGTCGAACGGCGGCCGTGCCCCCATGCATTGCAATTCCTTGACGCCGACGAAGATCTTTTCGGCACCTTGATCGTTGGCGAGGTGCGGCGATGCGTGGTCGGCCATGTCGGTTCCTGCGGAGCGATTTGTGGGCCAGACCATAGCCTCGGTGCCCATCGAATGATAGGGGATGCGGCACCGAAGCCACGCTTCCAACGGGAGTTCGTCATGCCCAGCTTCACCCACGACGGCATCGAGATCGCATTCATCGACGAGGGGCCGCGCGAGGGTGAGCCGATCCTGCTGATCCACGGGTTCGCGTCCAATATCGCAACCAACTGGGTACAGACGGTGTGGGTGCGAACGCTGACGCGTGCCGGGCGGCGCGTCATCGCCATGGACAATCGCGGCCATGGGGCGAGCACGAAGTCGCACCGCACGGAAGATTACGGGTCGCCGCTGATGGCCGAGGATGCGCGACGACTGCTCGACCATCTCGGCATCCAGCGTGCGGATGTGATGGGGTACTCGATGGGCGCGCGCATCACGGCGTTCCTGGCGCTGGCGCATCCGGAGCGCGTGCGGAGCGCGATTTTCGCCGGCATGGGGATCAACATGGTGCGCGGGTTGGCCGGCACCGGGCCGATCGCACATGCGTTGGAGGCCGACAGCATCGACGACGTCACCAATCCGACCGCGCGCACGTTCCGTGCTTTCGCCGAGCAGACGAAGGCGGACCTCAAGGCGTTGGCTGCGTGCATCCGCTCGGCGCGGGCTGTGATCTCAGCCGAGATGCTGGCGACGCTGAAAGTGCCGGTGCTGGTTGCCGTGGGCACCGACGACGTGATCGGTGGCTCGGCGACACTGCTCGCCGAGATCATTCCAGGTGCGAAGGCACTGGAGATCCCAGGCCGCGATCACATGCGCGCCGTCGGAGACCCCGTCTACAAGCGTGGCGTCGAAGAGTTTCTGCAACAGCGGGCGTGAGCGACGGCGGCCATTGGAGCCAACGGATTGGAGCCAACGGATTGCGGTAATGTGGGTCGAGCGTTAGGGTTCCCATCAAGCTTGAGAACAACAAGACAAAAATCAGGGGAAATGCCGATGCGCCGAACGACCATTCGCCTGTTGCTGGCCACCGCTGGCCTCTGTGCTTTCAACGTGCCGGCAGTCTTGGCCGAAGGACCAACGCCGATCGTCGAGTCCGAAAGCGGGTTTTCGGATGCGCGGCTGGCTCATCTCGAACGATTCATCAAGTCGGACATCGACGCGGCGTTGATCCCCGGTGCGACCATCACCATCGTGCGCGGCGGCAAGGTCGCGTACCAGAAGTTCCTTGGTGTAAGTGATCCGGCGACGAAGACGTCGATGACAGCGGATACCATTTTCCGGATCTATTCCATGTCGAAGCCGATCACGACGGTGGCGGCCATGATGCTCGTCGAGGAAGGCCGGTTGGCGCTCGAAGACCCGGTAGCGAAATACATCCCCGCGTTCGCGAACGTGAAGGTGGGCGTTGAAAAAGTCGATGCTGCGGGTACGGCGACGCTCGATCTCGTTGCGCCACGCCGGCCCATGACGGTGCAGGATCTGATGCGGCACACCTCTGGGCTCACCTACGGCTTCTTCGGCGTCGGGCTGGTCAAGAAAGGCTATGTCGACGCGAAGTTGGGGGACGGCGATCCCACCACCGCTGAATTTGCCGAACGCTTGGCCCAGCAGCCGCTCGCCTACCAACCCGGAACGACGTGGGACTACAGCCAATCAACCGACGTGCTGGGCCGCGTCGTCGAAGTGGTCTCCGGAAAATCGCTGTTCGCCTTCGAGAAGGAACGCATTCTTGAGCCGCTGGGCATGAAGGACACGAGTTTCTACGTCTCCGATCAGGCCCAATATCCGCGCATCGCCGAGCCGTTGCCAAAAGATCGCACCATTGGTGCGGGCGCAATGCTCAACGACCCACGCGTTGTCATGAAATATGA
>JANYHG010000179.1 GCA_025359165.1 Hyphomicrobiaceae bacterium | reverse complement strand
GCGCCGGCGCAGGTCCGCGGCCCCGAGTGGCGCGGGCGTATGGGACTGATGCGGTAGAGCAATGTTCGAAGGACTTCGACAGAAGCAAGCGAAACTGGAGTTCGAGCGCAGGAGCAAAATCCGAGTTTTGTTGAACGCATTTGCGGCCCTCGCGGCTGTTTTGACGGTTGTCGCTGCCGGAGTTTGGCTCATCAACGAATCGACGCCGGATATCGATCCGATTGGGCGCGAAGCCGTCGTGACCTTTGCTCTGATGGCTCCTCAACAGGAAAGCGCGAGCTGGGTGCTTTCCATGCAAGCAAAGCTCCGCGACGGCCAACTCATCGTCGTCCAATCGAATGAACGGGTGCCGCCCACCGTCGGCTCGACGATATTGGTGCATGAGGTCCAGGCGAGATTCCGGCCAAAGAGGTATCTCTGGTCTGGTGAGGTCAAGCCTCCGGCTTGATCGCGATCACGTCGCTTTCGCAGGTAGCTCGATCGTGCTACGCGGACACGAAGTTAAAAGGTTCGTCGGGGGATTGTGATGCCGCATCTAACTTCTTTTGTGACGCTGCTGGCCGTTCTGCTTTTTGCCTACACCGGTGTGCGCGTCAGCCAAGCGCGTCGTGCGACGGGTATCAAAGCCCCTGCCACGACGGGCAATCCCGACTTCGAGCGCGCCTTTCGCGTGCAGATGAACATGCTCGAGTGGATGCCGATCTTCCTGCCGGCACTTTGGCTGTGCGCGCTCTATATCGGCGACAAGTATGCCGCTGCCGGTGGCGTCGTGTGGATTATCGGCCGCGCCCTGTACATTCAGGGCTACTCGGCCGCCGTCAATAAGCGCGGACCTGGCTTTATGATTCAAGGCGTTGCGGCTCTGGCCTTGTGGCTGGCGGCGCTCGTGGGTGTCGTTCTGAATTTGACGCGCTGATCAGGTCGCAGTTTTCGGCTGCAGGTGCGCGCGTTGCTTCCAGCCCAACCACGTCACGGCACAGAGCACGATCGTCAGCATCGGCAGCGCCGCCATGTTGACCATCGACCATCCCGCTTGCGCCTGCAGCGTGCCGGACAAGGCGGCGGCCGATGCCGTCATCGAGTAGACGAGGAAGTCGTGCGTGCCCTGCACCTTGGCTTTCTCCTCGACCGTGTAGGTGGACGTGAGCAGCGTCGAGCCGCCCGTGTAGCAGAAGTTCCAGCCGAGGCCGACTAGCATGTTGGCGATCAGGAAGTTGCCGTAGCCAATGCCGGCGAAGTTGACGAGGGCGCAGCCGATCTCCAGCAAAGCGCCGACCGCAATGACCGGTAGCACGCCGACACGGTTGATCAGCGATCCCGTGAAAAAGGCCGGCAGGAACATGGCGGCTGCGTGCCACTGGATCACACTTGCGCTGTCACCGAAATTGAAGCCGCAGGCGTGCATCGCCAGCGGCGTGGCACTCATGACGAGCGTCATCACGGCATAGCCGAACATCGACGACAGCACCGCTGTGATGAACTTCGGCTGACGCATGATGACCGACATCGGGCGCCCGCCGCGTCCCCCGTGCGCGGTAACGGCGTGCGGAATATCGACCAATTGCACCAGCAGCAGCATTCCGAGTGAGAAGGTCGCAAGCATCAGGTAGACGCCGGCGAACAGCAGCGGATCGAACAGCGTCACCGCCCACTTCGCGGTCTGCGGGCCGAGAAACGCCGCGACGACGCCACCCGCCATGACGAGTGAGATCGCTTTGGCGCGAAATGTCGAGCTGGCCATATCGGCTGCCGCAAAACGGTAATGCCATGCAAAGGCCCCCGATGCGCCCTGTAACAAGGCACCGGCGCAAAGCAGATTGAAATTCTGGGTGTAGATCGCGCTGAACGAGACGGCACCGCCGACGATGCCGAACAGCGCGCCGACGCTGAACCCAGCCCGGCGGCCCAGACGGCCCATCAGCAATGCCGCCGGCAACGTCACGAGCATGAGCGCGAGGTTGGACAGGAAAATCGGCACTGTGGCGTAGGGGCTGCCTTGAGCAAGCATCGCAAGGCCAGCCAGTGGGGTGGTCGCTATGCTCATCACCTGCGTACACTGGAACAGCACCTGCGCCATCGCCAGGATCGCCACGTTGCGGCGCATGCGCGTGTCTGTCGAAGCCGACGACATGGGTATCAATTCCTCAGAAGCCGCTGATCTCAGCAATCTTGTACCTGCCGATTGCGGTTCCGTCATCCATCGCTTGAGCAATGGCTGAAATGCGGGCAAACAACGTGCTTCAAGACACACAGCAGAAGGAAACCGTCATGGACCGCGACCTGAGAGACAAGGGACTGGCCAACCGCAAGAAGGTCTTGGGGGCCGCTTATGTCGAAAAATCCATGGCATCGGGCGACAGTTTCAACGCGCCGTTCCAGGAGATTCTCAACGAATATTGCTGGGGCATGGCCTGGGGTGACGAGCGCCTGCCGCACAAGACGCGCTCGATGCTCAATCTGGCGCTGCTCGCCGGAATCAATCGCATGCACGAATGGGAATTGCATCTCAAAGGGGCCATGAACAACGGCGTTACGCGCGACGAGATTCAGGCGATCATTCATCACGTCGCCGTCTATGCAGGCGTGCCCGTCGGTGTCGAATGCATGCGCATCGCGCGGAAAGTCTTTGCGGAGATCGACGGCAAGGCGTGACAGATAACTTCGACGGCGCACATAAAATCGGAGATCTCGCGTGAAAAGCATCGTCGTTACGGGTGGCAGCGGTAAGGCCGGAACGGCGATCATTCGCGAGCTTGTGGCGCATGGCTATAAGGTCATGAACGTCGATATCGTGCCGCCGAGAGAGCAACTTTGCCATTTCTACAAAGCCGACCTCACCGATATGGGGCAAGCGGTCGATGTCGTCAGGCGCGCGGCGGGTACCATTGATCGCCGCCGCTCGCCACTCGGTGAGGCGGACGCGATCATTCACATGGCCGGCATTCCCGCGCCCGGCCTGGCCGCAGACAATGTCACGTTTCACAACAACATGATGAGCACGTACAATGTGTTCAGCGCCGCCACGCTGTTCGGCATCGAACGCGTGGTGTGGGCGTCGAGCGAAACGGTGTTCGGCTTACCGTTCACGCGTAGCGTGCCTGTGGCGGCACCTTTGACCGAGGACCACGCGCCAAAGCCTGAATCCGGCTACGCGTTGGCCAAATCCATGTGCGAGCAGATGGCCGCCGAGATGCATCGCTGGAACCCGGAGACGACATTCGTCGGTTTGCGTATTTCGAATATTCTCGAGGCCGCCGACTACGCTGCGATCCCGTCCTATGCCAAAGATCTCGAGCTGCGGCGGTGGAATATGTGGAGTTGGGTCGACAGTCGTGACGTAGCCCAGGCTTGCCGTCTGTGTCTGGAGGCAGACCTGAAAGGAGCCGAAATCTTCACGATCGCCGCCGCCGATACGATCATGCCACAGTCGAACCGGGAGCTGCTGGCAGCGTCGTTCCCCGGCGTGCCGGTTTCGCCTGATGTCGGCGAACACGACTCGCTGTTGTCGATCGCCAAGGCGCGGCGACGGCTCGGCTTCGCACCAAAACATACCTGGCGCACGGGTAAAGTGCCTAAGTAATCGTGCTCTCAGGGTCGATCAGTTCGATCCTCCAAAGGCTGGGCAGATGGCAACCGTACCCAGCTGCCTGTGTCCAAATCGTCATACGTCTGCAGATTCTTCACGACAGGATAGAAATAGTCCGAGACTTTTGGCTGCTTGCGCGTCATGACTAACGCTGAGATTATGAGCCTTGGATTTTGTTGCGTTGGGGCAAGTTATGATGCGTCTGATGAAAATTGGTAGTGTTGCCGCGCTGACAGGCATGGCTATGTCTGTCACGTGCTCCGCAGCTACGGTCCAGAACGTTTCGGGTACGGTATTGTTGAACCAAGGCGATGGGTTCAAGCCCGTCAGCGGATCGTCTCAGGTCAAAGTCGGTGATCGCGTCATGGCGCGGGCCGGTAGCAGCGCCGAGATCGTTTATGCTGACGGCTGCGTCGCGAAGGTTCAGCCTGGTGCCGTGGCAACCATCCAGAGCGCCAGCATGAAAGACTTGGTCGAGGTTTCGCCTTGTGCATTGGCCAATGGGGGCGGTCCGGGGGGCGCAGGCTCGGCTGGTTCAGCTGGTTCAGCAGGCGCGGCCGGCGCTGCAGGCGCTTCGTCGTATGCCCTCGAAATTGGTGCTGCCGCGTTGGTCGCGGGCGGCGCGGCTGCGTTGATCCTCAAATCTGCGAGCCCGTGATCCTGGGTTTGAGTGTACGTTCGCTCTTCGTCGTGTTGGCGTCTCAATAGTAGACGAGGACGGCTAGCGACGCGCAGCCGACGATGGTCCAGGCGCATTGCATGCCGAAGATCGTGCGCCAGATGTGCAACTGCGCATAGAGGCGTTGCCACGGGATGCCGCGCACCCAGGCGACCGTCAAGCCTGCGATCAGTCCGATACCTGCTGCTGCCAGACCCGTGGCAATGTTCGACGCGCCAGGAATGGCTGCCTGCTGCAGCGTCAGATACGCGAGCCCTGCCGTTCCTGAAGTCAGCGCGGTCAGCACGACAAATCTGAGTAGGCGAAGCATGGGCCGGCTCGTTGGTCGTCGATCGCACACCGCGATCGGTGCCGAACGTTACCGAGTGTTGCTTAAGCCGATCTTAATGACGTGTCCGAGTTTAGCGCGTGTGCCGTTGGCTATCTGTCACGTCAATTTCGTGAACGCTGCAAGGCCTACGAGTGATTGACGCCACCCGCAGCTGTCCAATCGATTTGTCAGATTCAATGCTTCCTCTCACCGTTGGCGAAAGGCCGGACTCGCGACGAGCCAACTTGCGCCGCTTCATACCGGCGTCAGAACTTTCTGGCTCCAACGCAAAAAACGAGGCGCCGGTAACTTTTGTTTGCGCGTGGCCGACACGCCAACCCCGCGCGCGTATACCGACGACGCAGGAGGTCCGTCGAGTGAGTTCAGTTACGCGCTGCGGCACCGAACTGCAATTCCGCCAGTCTCGCGTAGAGCTGTCCTTTTGCGACCAGTTCGGTGTGCGTGCCGGCTTCGACGATGCGGCCCTGGTCCATCACCAGAATGCGGTCGGCTTTGAGCACCGTCGCCAGCCGATGTGCGATCACCAGCGTCGTCCGATCGCGCATGACGCCCTCCAATGCGCGCTGCACTGCGGCTTCGCTTTCCGCATCCAGCGCGCTGGTGGCCTCGTCGAGCAACAGAATGGGCGCATTGCGCAATATCGCGCGAGCTATGGCAATCCGCTGGCGCTGGCCGCCCGACAGCATCACGCCGCGCTCGCCGACGAGCGTGTCGTAGCCCTTTGGCAGCGTGCGAATGAACCCGTCCGCCTCGGCAGCCCGCGCCGCAGCTTCGATGTCCTGTCGGCTCGCGGTCGGCGTGCCGTAGGCGATGTTTTCGGCGACGGTTTCGGCGAACAGCGCGATGTCCTGTGGCACAAGACTGATGCGTTGCCGCACGGCGGTGGGGTCGGCTTTGTCGACGTCGACGCCATCGATCGAGACGCGACCTGTCTCTGCATCGTAGAAACGCAGGATGAGCGAAAAGAGCGTACTCTTGCCCGCGCCCGACGGTCCGACGATGGCAACGGTTTCGCCGCGCTTGATGTCGAACGAGACGCCTGTCAGCGCCGATGTCTCAGGGCGTGCGGGGTAGTGGAAATGCACGTCCTGGAATCGCAAGGTGCCGATCGCGGGGTCGGGCAAAGGCACCGGATGCACCGGGACGCGAATGGACGGCACGATGGCGAGCAGCTCTGAAAGCCGTCCGGCGGCACCCGCAGCCTGGGCGACTTCACCCCACACTTCCGCCAGTTCCGCCAAGGCGCCACCGGCGAACAGCGCATACAAAACGAATTGTCCCAGCGTGCCGCCCGACAGCTCGCCGGCGACGACGAGGCTTGCGCCGAACCACAGCACGCCCACGATACTGCCCACGATGAGCAGAATGGTAGCGGCCGTCAGCACAGCCCGGGATTTCAGGCGGCCGCGTGCAGCCTCGAATGCCATTTCGCTCGCTGCGGCAAATCTTGCCCCGGCGTGCTTCTCGTTGGTCGACGCTTGCAGGGTCCGCATCGCGGCGAGGTTCTCGGCGGCGTAGGCCGAAGCTTCAGCGAAAGAATCCTGCGCCGCCCGCGATTTGCCCTGCACCGACCGCCCGGCTGCCATCAGCGGCAATACGATCGCCGGGATCGCCAGTGCGACGATCGCGGTTAGGCGCGGACTCGTCACCAGCATCATCGTAGCGGCACCGATCAGCATGATCGTATTCCGCGCCGCCTGGCTCATCGTCGAACCCGACGCCGACTTGAGTTGCGTGGTGTCGGCCGTAAGCCGGCTCATGATTTCGCCGGAACGGGTCGTTTCGTAAAAAGCCGGTCCGAGTGTCACCAGATGCCGGAACAGGTCGGCCCGGAGATCGGCGACCACACGCTCTCCCAGCCAGTTGACGCTGTAGAACCGCGCCGAGCTTGCGAGTGCGAGCACGCAACCGAGGCCGATCAGCATGATGAAGGCCTGGTTGATGTTGGCCGCGTCACTCCCCGAAAAGCCCTGATCGATCATGCGTCTAACGGCTACCGGCGTCGCCAGCATCGCCAGCGCTGAACCCGCCATGGCCGCTGCTGCCAGCGCCAGCATGCCGCGCTGGCGCATAATATAGGGCTTCAGAGTGAGTAGCGCGCCCAGGGCCGGGCGCTTTTTGCCAGCCGGATCCGTGCCGCTACTATTGGAAAGTGCCGATGTGGCCTCGCCGCGGTGCGCTGGTCTCGTTGGCGCTTCGATGGCGCGATGTGATGTGTCCGTCAGCGGGATGGAGCGGCGGTCGGCCAAGTGCGTATTCCATTTCGTACGTCGATAGTGTTTGCACCAAGCAATGGCGAGCCGCGCCCGACTGCGCAAGTGAGGCATAGGGTCATGGCATTGGCCACAGCGAGCGCCAGGCGTCGACTGCCGCGCCGTCTCCATCAAATTTTAATGAAACCTTCACCAATTCCTAGCGGTTGCGTTGAGAATTAACATAGGATCGTGTACCTATTACGTAATAAGTGATGTCGACAGGGGCATGATGACAGGTCTTACCGAGCAGTGCGTCTATGACTATTTGGCGTCGGATGTTTGCGTTGCGGACCTGGGCGGCAGCGTCGTCGCGCAAGTTCCCTTTGGCGTTCTGTTGTGCCAGGGCGGTCGTCCGCTTGGTCTATGGAGTATACTGGACGGCCGAGTTGTATTTGGCGAGTTGGCCAGCTACGACCCGAAATCTGTCGCTGCGGATCTTGCGGCCGTCGGGGCGCAAAGTGTAGAATTGTTGCGGTCGTGCCGTAAAGGCTGGGCCGAGCGTTGTCGATAGGCGAGCCTGCCGCGAACGCCAACTAATACCAGCGGTATCCGTCGGTATAATCAGGCTTATTGACTCTTTGCCGCCGATTGCCCACATCTCCCGAATTCGATCCCCGAGGAGACCGACATGAGTGAGCAAGCCGTCCACGATTGGATCCGCAAGACCGTAGCCGCCAATGACGTCGTGGTCTTCATGAAAGGCACAAAGAGCTTCCCTCAGTGCGGTTTTTCCGGACAGGTTGCACAAATTCTTGGTCATGTGGGCGTCGAATATAAAGACGTGAACGTGCTCGAAGATATGGGCATCCGCGAAGGCATCAAGAGCTTCTCGGACTGGCCCACCATTCCGCAGCTTTACGTCAAGGGCGAGTTCATCGGTGGCTGCGACATCATTCGCGAGATGTTCCAGCAGGGCGAACTCACACAGCTTCTCGATGAAAAGCACATCCCCTACGACAAGTCGAAGCTTTCGGCTTGAGCGCCAGGATTATACGCTTCGGACGAATATCGATCTGCTCAGCGGCCGTCATGGGGGCACCGTCATAGGGGCACCGTCATAGGGGCACCTCTTGGCGGCCGCTCTCGTGCGTGCGACATCGTTGCGTCGCGACAGGCGGAATGTCGCTGAGGCACTGACAGAGAGCGTGCCGCTAATCGAGGTCATTGCCATGAAAATTGCCGACGTGCGCTCGCGGGCATTTGCAATGCCGTTGACCAGTCCGTCTTTTCCCCCCGGGCCGTACCGGTTCGTGAACCGCGAATACCTGATCATCACCTATCGCACCGACCCCGACGCGTTGCGGGCCGTCGTGCCGGAGCCGCTGACGTTTACAGAGCCGCTGGTCAAGTACGAGTTCATCCGCATGCCCGACAGCACCGGCTTTGGCGACTATACTGAATCTGGCCAAGTGATTCCCGTGCAGTTCGAGGGGAAGCCGGGTGGGTATGTCCACTCGATGTACCTGAACGACGAAGGTCCGATTGCCGGCGGTCGCGAAATCTGGGGATTTCCCAAGAAGCTCGGCGAGCCGAGCCTCAGAACCGATAAAGACACTTTGCTCGGTACGCTCGATTACGGCTCCGTTCGCGTGGCCGTCGGCACCATGGGGTTCAAATTCCAGTCGCTGGGGGTTGCCGGTGTAAAGACTGCGCTGCAGGAGCCTAACTACCTCCTGAAGATCATCCCGCACGTCGACTGCATGCCGCGTATCTGCGAACTGGTCCGCTATCGGCTCGAAGATATCACGGTCAAGGGGGCCTGGACCGGACCGGCTGGGCTGGAATTGTTCGATCACGCCCTGGCACCGGTTGCCGAGTTGCCCGTCAGAGAGGTGATCTCTGCAACTCATATTCTCGCCGATATCACGCTCGGGTTGGGCGAAGTGGTGCACGACTACCTCAAAGAGTGATGGGTGTGCGTCCGGATGGCCACGTCGATTGGTTAATCAGTGGCGGTAGTCTGCCGCTGCGATCTCTTTTGCTGTAATCTTGTAGATCGAATGGATGTTTGTTCGATGCACAGATATCTGCGTGTTTCTCTGGTTCACGATGGGCGCTGGCGGGTTTCAGTCGAAAACGGCTACCTCCCTAGCCATTATATGGAATGAGCGTCTGTGGCGATCCTCGAGGCATTGAAGCGCACATCGTTCTTGATCGGTCTTTCGCTGCCTGTGTTGGTGGCCGCGCCCGCAGTTGCGCAGCAGGCCAAACCGTTCATCGAAGAAGCCCGGATCGGCGTCCTGGCCCATGATGTGCCCAATCTGTGGAGTGGCTGGCGGATCGAAACCTCGCGCCCCGACTTCAATGCCGAACTGATCTTCTCGCCATCGGTTAACTTTCTTGGTGGCGTAATCCGTCCCGCACTCGGCGGTACGGTCAACAGCGGTGGCGGTACGTCGAAGGCGTATGTCGATGCCCGCTGGGAATATCAAACGTCGCTCGGGGTGTTCTTCGGCCTTGGCCTGGGTGCTGCCGTCCATAACGGCTATCTTACGCCGACGTCGCTCGACCACAAGGCGCTTGGAAGCCGGGTGTTGTTTCATATCCCCGCCGAAATCGGCTACCGGTTCGATGGTGGTCAGACCCTTTCGGTGTACTTCGAGCACACCTCGAATGGCTACACGCAGAAATACAACGAAGGCCTCGACAGCCTGGGCGTGCGCTATGGGTTCAAGTTTTGAGACCGCAGGTGTGAAACCGCGGGTTCGAGACCTCAGGGAAGTCGCCTCTCGCGCGCGCTTGATGCATTCGCTATAAGCCCCTTCAATTCGTAGTCGGCGCGGCCCCTTTGCTCAGCGGTGCAGGGGCGAGCGGAGCGCTGGCCCCGGTGCAGACCCAAATTTCAAGGACGGCCTCTGGCCGCATCATCATCCATGGCAGACGACTCCAAGATCAAGTCCGCTCGCCCCGAGGCCCGCCTGCCGAAGGGCTTCCGCGATGTGACGGGCGCCGAAATCCGCGCCCAGTCGCGCATGCTGCAGACGCTCGCGAGGGTGTTCGAAACCTATGGTTACGAACCATTGGAAACGTCCGCCATCGAATACACCGAGGCGCTGGGAAAGTTCTTGCCCGACACCGATCGTCCCAATGCTGGGGTGTTCTCGTTCCAGGACGAGGACGCCGATGACAAGGGTGGGGCCTGGATGAGCCTGCGTTACGACATGACCGCGCCGCTCGCCCGCTTCTACGCCGAAAACCAGCAGAAGTTGCCGAAGCCCTATCGGCGCTACGCCATGGGTCCGGTGTGGCGCAACGAGAAGCCCGGCCCGGGCCGCTTCCGTCAGTTCATGCAGTGCGACGCCGACACCGTCGGCACCGACAACATCGCCTCCGATGCGGAAGCCTGCATGCTGATGGCCGACGCGATTGAAGCGCTGGGGGTTCCCAAGGACAAGTTTGTTATCAGGGTGAACAATCGAAAAATTCTCGACGGCCTGATGGAAGCAATTGGCTTGTCGACTGAGGCTGACGCAGGACGTCGACTTACCGTAATGCGCGCGCTAGATAAATTTGATAAGTTCGGCCATGAGGGCGTGCGCTTGCTGTTGGGCGCAGGTCGAAAAGACGAATCTGGTGACTTCACTAAAGGTGCGGGCCTTAGCGAGCCGCAGATTGCAACAATCATCACTATTTTCGGCAATCAACCTAGTCCGAATAAGCATCTGCAAACAGATGATTCTGGCCGTGCCCAAGTCAAAGCGTACATTGGACCGGCTTTTTGGCTCGGAGCGCCAAAGGTCGATAATCTTAAGACCCTTGATTTTATGTCGAGTATCCTACCGATAAATACGACATTTCAAAAAGGCATTGAGGAGCTTCGGCAGATCGCCACCTTAGCAAATGCTTCTGGCTACGATTCGTCTCGAATAGTAATCGACCCCTCCGTCGTTCGTGGTCTCGACTACTACACCGGCCCGGTGTTCGAGGCGGAGCTACAGGTGCCGGACCTCCCCGAGCGAGGTGGGGGTGTTCCAGAGTGGAAGCCATAGTTCGGCCCGCGAACCATCGGTGGTTTCTTCCGAGGCCGTCGAGGAACCATATCCGACTGCGACGGACTCCACGGAAAACGGGAACGCAGCCTTTGCGGTGGCGTTCGCACCCAGTCGTCTCGCGACCGACCCGGCGAAGAGGAGTGCCCCTTCGATCATCAGGATGTAGTCCCAAGGGTTAACTCGCGAGCCCGCCTCGAAGTTGCCCTGCACGCCGTTAGCGCCACCGATTCCACCGGG
>JANYHG010000171.1 GCA_025359165.1 Hyphomicrobiaceae bacterium | reverse complement strand
CCGAGGCCAACAGCCTGCCGTTCGGCTTGGCGAGCTACGCCTTCACACACGATGGCAAAACGGCTGCGAAAGTCGCCGATGCGCTCGACAGCGGCATGGTATCGATCAACCATTTCGGCATCGCGCTGCCCGAAACGCCGTTTGGCGGCGTCAAGGATTCCGGCTTCGGTCATGAAGGCGGCATCGAAGGACTGAATGCGTATTTAAGCGCGAAGTTCGTCAGCTACATGGGCTAAGCGCGAACGCCTAAAGATATCGACTATGGGAGGCCGGGCGGAAACGTCCGGCCTTTTTTATCGGCATTTCCGGGCGGGCATATTTGATAGCCGACCTTCAACTGATAGCGTCGGCGTGTGCAGAATGCTCGTCGAGCCATGTTTTTGCTGCGGCCAGATCGGCGAGGAACGCGCGCCATTGAATTCGCTTCTCGTTTTCGTCGGTCAGCCGCAATAGGTAAGACGGGTGCACGGTGACGAGCAGATGCTCGCGGTCATTCAGCGCCTGGATCTGGCCGCGCACGGATGAGACGGTAATCGTCTTGCCAAGAATGCCGTGCGCGGCGGTTGCTCCCATTGCGATGATCAATTCGGGTCGGACGAGGGTGCGTTCACTGTCCAGCCACCAGCGGCAATGATCGATTTCTGAGGTGTTCGGTTTTTTATGCAGACGCCGCTTGCCGCGCGGCTCGAATTTGAAGTGCTTGACGGCATTGGTGACGAAGCAGGCAGCACGGTCGATGCCAACGCGCTCGAGGGCGATGTTGAACACCTTCCCTGCGGGGCCGACAAAAGGCTGTCCCGCAATGTCTTCCTGATCGCCCGGCTGCTCGCCGACAAACATCAGTCGTGCGCGCGCCGCGCCTTGGCCGGGTACGACTTGGGTCGCAGGCGCGAATAGCGGACAGCGTCGGCACGCAGTTTCTTCGACCGCTAAAGCTTGCAGCGTGGCTTCGGGGGCCGCTCTTGGAGTTGCAAGTTTCTGCATCTCGAGTTCCGACGTGTCGCATTCACTGCCGTACAATTCCCTCTCGACGTGAGCGCGTGGCATGGTTCTGCGCGTCACGGTCGGCGGGGCTGCTATCATCGACTGGGCGCGTCTCCGAGCCGATTGCACGAGGGGCGCTATAAGTTCCGCTTCAGGCAGGTTGCGCCAATATTTTTGCGGCATCTCAGTGCGCATCGCTTGCACCTTCAAACGCGCAGGATTGAAAATGTTTGCATAATAAGTCCGCCAGACATCCTCGATCGGATCGCCAATGGGGGCGTCGGTCCGCGCTGCGCCGTCGCCGATGACAAGGTGTTCGAGATCCCAATGAGCACTTCGCCGCGGCGTCAAGATCGACCAGCGCATATTCGCGAAACGTCGCATGAAAAACGGTGCCGTGGCGGCTACGATATGGTGATCGGGCTCGAACCAAGCGACGAAGAGCGGCGCGCCATCAGCAACAATCTGGCGGAAGCGTACGAACGCGGTCATCTTATGCATGTCACGGCGCACGGATCGCTGCAGCGCCCGCGCATTGGCCACATCAGGATCTGAGGCGATCGACAAAAGATGTGGTTCTGCCCGCAGACGACGCTTCAAACGATAAATTAGGCGAAACCGTTGCGGCTCCGAGTGAAGCAATGCGATATTTGCGAATTCCAAAAAGGCATCGGATATGCCGTAATCGCGCGCAAATGATATCGCTGTCGAGTGACCGGAGATTTCGTTCGCATCGTTCGTGGGCGTTCCGAATAAATCGGCGGTGCCGTCGCGGGTCTCAAAGACGGCCGCCTCGGGGGGAATATCGCGCTGGTCGAATGCATGCGCCGCGCGCCAAAATGCGTCCGTATCGTCGGCTGCGAGGGTGACCAACGCGGCGCGCGGCACCGTCACGACGCAAACAAATCGAGTTGGGATGCTGGTTGGCGCATGCGCGCCTCGAGGGAAGCGCTATCGAGCATGGCGGCGGGACGCCAATCCAGGGTGACCACGAACGGTAACATTTTCTTCAACGATGCGGTCAGTCGGCGCAAATCGTCGAGGCGCAGTTTGTGAAAAATGCGCGTCTCCAGTATGCGCGCGACCGCTTTCACACCCAGCCCCGGAATGCGCAGCAGCGCCTCCTTGGGTGCCTTGTTGATGTCGATGGGAAACTGGCCGCGATGCTGCAATGCCCAGGCCAACTTTGGATCGATCCCGAGATCCAGCATGCCATCTCGCGTTCCGGCAGAAATATCGGCGACCGAAAACCCGTAGAACCGATACAGCCAATCGGCCTGATACAGACGATGCTCGCGCACCAGCGGCGGGGATTTTAGGGGCAGCGCCGACGACGCATCGGGAATGGGAGAAAATCCAGAATAGTACACGCGCTTGAGCCGATAGCTGGAATAGAGGTTGCTGCTCATCGCGAGGATATCGACGTCCGATGAGCCGTCCGCACCAACAATCACCTGGGTCGACTGACCGGCGGGCGCAAACTTCGGTGCCTTGATGTTTTCGCGCCGCTCGCCGTGGCGATCGTCGATGGTTTTGCGTAAGTGGGCCATCGAACGGCGGATGGTCGGCATCTGTTTTTGCGGGGCTAGCGCGTGTAAACTCTGAGCTGTCGGAAGCTCGACGTTGATCGACAGGCGGTCGGCATAGCGACCTGCCAGTTCGATCAGCGCCGGATCGGCTTCGGGAATAGTCTTGAGGTGAATGTAGCCGGCGAAGCCATGAACTTCGCGAAGCGTTTGTGCGACGCGAGCAATCTGCTCCATTGTGTAGTCCGGCGAGCGGATGATGCCAGACGAGAGAAACAAGCCCTCGATATAGTTGCGCTTGTAAAAGCTGAGTGTGAGATTCACAACTTCTTCGACTGTGAACCGGGCGCGCTGAACGTTCGAAGAGCTGCGGTTAACGCAATACACGCAATCGAACATGCAGGAGTTGGTGAGCAGTATTTTCAGCAACGAAATGCAGCGCCCGTCAGGCGCATATGAATGGCAGATACCGGACCCTTCGATCGAGCCGATGCCTTTGCCGCCGAGCGAGTTGCGCTTCGGTGCTGCGCTGGACGCACACGACGCGTCGTATTTGGCCGCGTCAGCAAGAATTGCGAGTTTCGCCTTAATTTCCAACGGTTACTCCCGTGTCTGAGCCTGCATGTTCTTATTTAGTTCTCGCTGTCCATTTGTCAAGCGCGGGCAGGTATCTCAAAATATGAAGTGCTCCACAGTCAAAAATCGGGCTGGCTTTGAAACTAGGATGATCTCCTCACGTATCTTGTGGATCGCAATCTGGTGGGGGGGGTCGCCATGCTGAGAGTTGCCGTGAGTTTTGTGACTGTGTTGATGTCGAGCGCCGTCGTCGCGCACGCAGCGGATGACTTCGCGGCGTGGCCTGTCCTCACCAGCACGTTTCCATCGACGGGCGGCAACGGCATCATGATCAAGGGCTATGACCCGGTGATTACCGGCAACAAGTGCGTGACGACGTTCATGGCCGTAGCACCGGGAGACAATCCCGCCGTCTATCCTTCCTACATCGAGTTCGAAGCGGTGGCGAAAGATGGCGGGACGCTGTGCACGAACGGAAAGTGGCGCGCCATCGACAACTCGAGCAGCGGCACGACGCCGTTCCAGGTGTTTTACAAAGACGGCATATTCCGCGGCAGCGGGGGTTGACCGTCAGCCTCCGGTTTCCATGTCGCGAGCAGCAGCACCTACGACCGGTCTCGCGCCCGATCACGGGTGCTCGCAACCGTTTGACTTGATAGAAGTCGCAGTCGTGCCTACGAAGGGACATCGCAGGTTCTCACGGCGGAGACGCGTCGCACCTCATGATCGATTTTCCCATCGCTATCGGCGTGATGCTGGCAGGCCTTGTCAGTTTTCTCAGTCCGTGCGTGCTGCCGCTGGTGCCGCCGTATCTGGCGTACCTCGGGGGCACGACCATCGAGCGTATGAGCGAGGGCGGCACGAGCGAAGCTGCGGCTACGCGACGGACCGTGCTGGCTGCACTGTGTTTCGTCGCCGGGTTCACGACTGTTTTCGTCGGACTGGGCGCGGGTGCGTCATTCATTGGACAGCTCATACAGACTTATAAGGGAGCGCTGTCGTCCGTTGCGGGCATTGTGATCATCCTTTTCGGCCTTCACTTTCTCGGTTGGCTCAAGATCCCCCTCCTCTATACCCATGTCCGCGTCGAAACAGACATGCGCGGCGCGAGCTTGGCGGGTGCCTACGTCATCGGATTGGCGTTCGCCTTCGGTTGGACACCCTGCGTCGGTCCTGTCCTGGCCACTGTTCTCGCTGTTGCGGCTAATGAAAACAGTCTCCAGACAGGCGTCGCACTGTTGTTCCTGTACTCGCTGGGATTGGGCATTCCGTTCGTGTTGGCGGCCATGGCGGTCCGGCCGTTCCTGGCGCTGTTCAAGACGTTCAGGTCGCAACTGGGCCGCGTCGAGAAACTGATGGGTGTGGCGCTCGTTGTGACGGGCATCTTGTTTCTCACCGGCTCGATCGGAATTGCGGGACAGTGGTTGATCGAGAACGTTCCGGCCCTGGCGCAGTTGGAAGATTGGGTGACGCCAAAAGGTCTTGGCGGCGCGATCCTTAGAAAGGGTGCGGGCTGATGGCGGTCGCACCTCGGATGCCGGTTGCGTTGACGATTGCCGGATCGGACAGTTCGGCCGGCGCAGGCATTCAGGCGGACCTCAAAACGTTCGCAGCCTTCGGCGTTTATGGGGCCAGCGTCATCACGGCGTTGACGGCACAAAATACCGTCGGCGTGCAGGGCGTGTCTGTGGTCGACGCCGATTTCGTGCTTCGGCAGCTCGATAGTGTGTTCGCCGATCTGCATGTGGTGGCGGCAAAAACCGGCATGCTTGCAACCGCCTCCATCGTTGCCGCAGTGGGCGATCGGCTCACTGCTGTCGCTGATCTGCAGCTTGTCGTCGACCCGGTGATGGTCGCGACGAGCGGCGACCAGTTGCTCAGCGACGATGCGATCGACACATATCTTGCAAAGTTACTGCCGCGCGCCTGCCTCGTGACGCCGAACCTTCCCGAAGCCGCTCGGCTTTTGCGGTGTCCGGAAGCGCTCACTCTCGCTGCGGCAGTCGCCCAAGCCAAGTCACTGTTGGCGCTCGGCTGTCGCGCGGTGCTCCTCAAAGGTGGACACGGTGCAGGGCCTGAGATCGTCGACGTGTTCTGCACGGCTGAAGGTGTCGAAATTTTCGCCCATCCGCGGATCGCGACGCGCAACACCCACGGCACCGGCTGCACGCTGTCGGCTGCCGTAACCGCCGCTCTGGTCGAGGGAGCATCGCTGCGCGATGCCGTTGCAACAGCGGTCGACTACGTTTTCAAGGCCCTGGAAGCGGCTAGGCACCACCGCCTCGGTGCCGGTCACGGCCCGGTCGATCATCAATTTGCGTTGCATCGCGGCAACGATTGATCTGCGGCCAACGGTGGTAGAAGTGCAGGATGAGTAGTCAATCTTGGCAAACGGCGCGAGCACTGCCATGGTGCGCCCTTGTAAATCAATCGGTTGCCAGTGATCGGTTGTTTTTGAATTTTGTCTGCGGTCCTCAGGGGGAAGCAATGCGATATTACAGACGGCTTAGAAGCGTTTCGACGTGCATCGGCGGTGCCTCGATGCTGGTTTCGGTGGTGTTCGGAAGCGCGGCATCGGCTGCAGTGAGCCTGCAAGATATGGCCGGCTATTGGACGGGCACCGGCAAAGTCATCATGACCAACGGTAACTCCGAAAACGTCAAATGCGTTGTCATTTACAAGGTTGCGAACTCCGGCTTCAAGCAGACCATCCGATGTGCGAGCCAAGGCTACAGCTTCAACGGCACAGCCGAAGTCGACGTCGCACAGAGTGGTTCTGTCAAAGGGAATTGGACTGAAACCACCTACTCGGCGACTGGCGACGTCACCGGGAAGACGACGGATAAGGGATTTTCTTTGGCGATCTCGGGCGCAACCTTCACTGCAGCGATGGACGTGACGACCACCAGCTGCAAACAGACGCTCGATATTGTTCCACAGGGGCTCGACGTGAAACGCATTTCTCTTGGTTTGGGAAAATGTTAGCGCAACTCGCATTCAGAGTCGGCGACAGCGCGGGCTTTGGTACTTTAGTTGAAACAGATTTGCTTATGCATCGTAAGAAAATACTAGGCAAGGCGTAGGCCGGAGTGTATATGTATGTTGTCTATCGTCGCGCTATCGGGGGATATGCAGGACGATAGGTCCAAGAGAGATCTTGGCGGGATCCGTCGAAGGCGACGTTCAGGGACGCCATCCGGTTCACCAGAAACCGGCCTGGGAAACCAGGCCGGTTTTTATTTGTACACCGCTTAGGTTTGCGTTTTCTGACGCTGTAGTAGAGAGGATCCCCTCGACAGCGCTTTTAGATCACGTTGGTCTATCACGTCGGTCGTTGACAGCGGCTCGTTTGCAAGTCTGTCTGGCGTCGCTTCTCGTCCGATTTGAGGATCTGAAATGATGCCCCTTGCAGTCCCGACCATCAAAGACGTTTACGCCGCGCGCGATCGGTTGAAGCCGCTTGCCGTCGTCACTCCGTTGATCGAGCATCCCGCGCTCAACGCGGTGACAGGCGGGCGCATCTTGCTCAAAGCGGAAACCATGCAACGCGTCGGAGCCTTCAAATTTCGCGGGGCTTACAATGCGGTCTCGCGGGTCGATCGCACCAGGTTTCCGGGCGGTGTGGTCGCCTGCTCGTCGGGCAACCATGCCCAAGGCGTGGCTGCTGCTGCCACCTTGTGCGGTATGGCGTCCGTCATCGTGATGCCATCGGATGCGCCGCGCCTGAAGCTGGCACGCACCATAGCCTTCGGTGCCGAGGTCGTGACATACGATCGTGCGACCGAAGACCGAGACGCGATCGCGTTGCGAATCTGCGAGCAGCGCCGAGCGGCATTCGTGCACCCTTACGACGATTTCAATGTCATCGCCGGGCAAGGTACGGTGGGATTGGAATTGATGGAGCAAGCGGCAGCGATGGGCGCGGTACCCGACGCGGTGCTGGTATGCTGCTCCGGCGGCGGTCTGGTGACCGGAACCGCGCTCGCCGTCAAAGCCGCGCATGCCGCAACCGAGGTCTACAGTGTCGAGCCCGCCGGGTTCGACGATTTCGCCCGATCACTGAGAAGCGGCCAGCGAGAGAAAAATGCCGCCATGTCCGGCTCGATCTGCGACGCGCTGATGGCACCTTCACCTGGCGAAATCAATTTTGAAATCGCGCAGCGTACGATGGCTGGCGGTCTCGTCGTGTCCGACGATGACGTTCGCGCAGCGATGCGCTTCGCATTCCTCGAATTGAAGTTGGTTGTGGAGCCGGGTGGCGCTGCGGCGCTGGCTGCTGTGCTGGCTGGTAAAATCGCCACCGAGGGCCGCACGATAGCCGCCGTG
The DNA here is from genome assembly GCA_025359165.1 of Hyphomicrobiaceae bacterium. GTDB lineage: Bacteria > Pseudomonadota > Alphaproteobacteria > Rhizobiales > Hyphomicrobiaceae > JABFRJ01. The sequence continues at coordinate 6,009 of JANYHG010000171.1, read as the reverse complement.
CTCTCGGGCGGCAACGCTGACCCTGCAGACTTCTCCGCCATCATCAATGCGTAACGGAGCGCCGTCCGTTACGTCCGATAGGCTTTCTTTTCCGGTGCGCATCGCGGCGATGTTTGCTGCGATGTTCTTCATCACGGGCATATCGACACCATTTTTGCCCGTGTGGTTTGCGTCGCGCGGCTTCAGCGTCGCGGAAATCGGGCTGCTGTCGACGCTGCCCCAACTTGCCCGCAGCCTCGTTGCGCCGGGAATTGGATTCGAGGCCGATCGCAATCATTCCCATCGGCAGCTGGTGCTCGTACTGACAGCGGTGGGCTTGGCGGCCTGGTTGGCGTTGTCGCAGGCGAGTGGGTTTACGCTTGCGCTTGCCGCCATGCTGCTGGTCGCGCTCGGCAACACAGCGTCACCGCTGGTCGAAACGATAGCGATGGCCGGCGTGCGGACGCATGGGTACGACTACGGTCGGATGCGACTGTGGGGGTCCGCAGCATTCGTGGTGGCCAACGTGCTCGCCGGCTCGATGTTCAGCCGGTTCGGCGCGGGAGCGATCATTAGCTTGCTGATCGCTGGAGCGGTTATAGCATGCGCGCTCAGCGTCCTGATGCCAAGCATGACGCAACACGACGACCCATATGGACGCCGCACGGGAGAGGCGCCTGCGCGGCGCAAACCGCTCACGATGGCTGACGCACGTGATCTGCTGCGGGTACCTAACATGAAGCTGATGCTGCTGGCTGCCGGCACGGTGCAAGGCGCACACGGAATGTTTTATGCCTACGGCACGCTGCATTGGCAGTCGCAGGGTTTCAACCCGAGTTGGTTCGGCGCGTTGTGGGCGTTCGGCCTGATCACCGAGATCGCGTTGTTCTGGTGGTCAAAAGAGGCTCTGCGGCGCATCGGCGCGTCGGAGCTGATGATTTTTGGTGCTGGTTTGTCGGTCTTCCGATGGATCGTGATGGGCTTCGATCCAAACCTGTTGGTTTTGATGCCGCTGCAGATCTGTCACGGCTTGACCTTCGGCGCTTCGCATCTCGGGGCCATGCATGTGCTGACAAGGATTGCTCCGGTCGACCGCGCCGCAACCGCGCAGGCGCTCTATGCGCTTGTGTCGACCTTGGGGATCGTGACCGCGACAGCCATTTCAGCTCGCTTATATCCGTTGGCGGGCGCGCACGCTTATTTCGCAATGGCCGTCATGGCAGCGATCAGTCTGGCGGCGGCGATAAGAGTTCGACAGCTTCGAGAGGCATAGGTTCCCGAGCGTGCTGATGCGCACCACTTCACTTACGCGCACGCTGCCCGGATAGCGGCAATGTTGGCGGCATACTGCCCGCCTTTGAACACTGCGGATCCCGCCACGAGCACGTCGACACCAGCGGCGGTGCACAGTGGCGCGGTGCCCGGCGTAACCCCGCCATCGACTTCGAGTTGGATCGGACGCTTGCCGATCAAAGCTTTGACCCGTCGCATTTTCTCGACCATCGCAGGGATGAAAGCCTGACCACCAAAGCCGGGATTGACGCTCATGACGAGGATCAGATCCAGTTGATCCAAGGCATATTCGATCGCGATTTCCGGCGTTTGTGGTGTGAGCGATACACCCGCCTTCTTGCCCAGACCGCGAATGGTCTGCAGCGAGCGATGCAGGTGCGGTCCAGCCTCGGCATGCACGGTGATGATATCGGCGCCGGCTTTGGCGAACGCTTCGAGATAAGGATCGACCGGTGCTATCATCAAATGGACGTCGAATACTTTCCTGGTGTGCGGTCGCAAGGCCTTGACCACATCAGGGCCGATGGTGATGTTCGGGACAAAGTGACCGTCCATCACGTCGATGTGCATCCAGTCCGCGCCTGCGGCATCGATTGCACGGATTTCTTCACCGAGACGGGCGAAATCGGCCGAGAGAATGGACGGCGCAACGAGTACAGGTTTGGGCACGAAAGCATCCTAAGCGACGTCGGTTGGCGCGTCATATCGCAAAAGCAGCGAGCTCGAAAGAACGACGACAACGAATTTGTACAGAAAGAAACCGCCGCACTTACGCTTTGCCGATATGGCCCGCCCACTCAGGCCTTGCCTTTTGCGCATCCGCATAACGATTGCAGATCTTTGCGATGCGAGCCGGATCGTAAGCCTGCTGCGCCAGCGCCATGCCGCGGTCAAACACTTCCGAATAGCGAGTCAACAATGCGCCCGACCATTCGAAGCGACCGATACCGTCGAACACGACGCGTGCCCCCTTGGCCGCAGGATGCTTGGAGTCGTAGCTGAACCGATAGCTGGCGTAGCCGAGCCGATCGCTGGCGTAGCCGAGCCGATCGCTGGCGACGAGGTCGAAGAACTCCCACCGGAAGTTGGCCCCACCTTCTGCAAAATGGCCAAGCATCGCGACGATGGCAGCTCTGCCCTTTTGCGGGCCGAAGAAGTAGTCGTCATAGACGCCATTCTCCGTGAACAGTTCCGCGAGGCCAACGCCGTCGCCTGAGGCCGCACGGTGTGCGAACGTCTGTACCAGGGCTTCGAATGTCATAGCGACCGCCTACCATCGTGGACCAGGATGAGTTCGCAGAACCAAGCACACCTATTATTTCAGCGGCTCTGTCCATAGGCGTTTCGCGAAAAATAATTTGCGGAAGGATCGCTTATGCGGATCACAGGTGAATTTGGTTTGCAGCGCCAGTCTGCTGCTGCTGATTCTTTTGTAATCAACGTGTAACCGAGGGAAGTTCAAGCTTGTCAAAATCGACATAAGTGCTTGATTTTATTGGTGCCGCAAACAGGATTCGAACCTGTGACCCCGTCATTACGAATGACGTGCTCTACCGACTGAGCTATTGCGGCAAACTCGATGCGGGCGTGATAGCTGGCTCCGGCTACGAGCGCAAGCGCCGAATAAATGATGTGGGCCGCCCATGCGTTTCGTACCGAGCGACATGGCGGTCAGACGTCAGAGATGCCTGCCACCATCGACGATGATGGAGGTGCCGGTCGTCGCGGTCAGATGGGTGATCGCCGCCATGACGGCGCGGGCGACGTCGTCGGCTTCGGTCACGCGCTTGAGCGGCGTTGCGGCGGCCATCTTTTCGAGCTGATCGCGGCCTCGACCGACGACAAAATCTGTGGCGACGGCCCCGGGCGAGACGCACAACACGCGAATTTCCGGCCCGAGCACACGTGCGAGCGACGCGGTCATGGTGTCGAGTGCGGCTTTGGAGGCGCAATAGGCGATGTTGCTGCCTTGCGCCGTGAACGCGGCGATGGAGGAGACGTTGACGATCACGGACGATACGCCCGAGTCGGCGCTGCGGCGCATCAGGGGCGCAAGCGCGCGGATGGCCGCGAAGGGTCCGCGCACGTTGGTGACGAGGATCTGGTCGAAGAGGCTGTCGGTCAATGCGTCGAGGTCGGCATGGGGCACGGGTTGGGTGGTGCCACCCGAATTGACGAGGATATCGCAGCGGCCGAAGCGCGCCTCGAGATCGGCGAGCAGAGCTGCGATCGTGGCCGCAGACTCGTTGGTGATTTGCCGTACACTGTGGCCCTTTCCCGGAAGAGATGCGCACAGAGTTTCAGCGCGATCTTTGCCGGAATTGTAGCCGATGACGACACGTGCGCCTGCGGCCGCCAACATGCGCACCGTGGCGGCACCGATGCCGTTGCTGCCGCCGGTGACGACGGCGACTTTACCTGCAAGGGGGACGGCGGTGGTGTGGGGCATGCGCAGGTGTGTTCCGTGCCTAAATCAATTGACGCAGACGGATATCAGCCGACCGTGACCTTCTGTTCGGTCTTGTAGACGGAGCCGTCGTCATCGAGCCAGGAGAAGGCGAAGGTGCCGGTTTCGGGCACGCGCACGAAGAACGACAGGAACGGATTGGACGAGACGGCGGATGCCCAGTCGGAGCGCAGAATTTCCTGACCGTTGAAGCTTGCGGTGAACTGTTTGATGATTTTGCGCGGAACGAGCTGGCCTGCGGCATCGCGGCGCTGGCCACTTTCCATCTCGTGCGCGATCAACGTTTTGACTTCGATGATCTCGCCCGCCTTCGCCGTCGTGGGCATACGGACACGGGGGACGGGTTTTGCAGTATCGGCCATGGGTGTCTCGATCGTTGATAGGCGGGCGTTGTAACGAAGTCTTGTTGCGCAACTCAGCCGCCGCAGCCACCTATGGTGACTTTGACTTCCTTGCGGGCCGTATAGAGATCGCCGTTCGACATTTCGGCGACGGCAACAATGTTCTGCGTCTTGGCGAGTCGGATGCGAATGGAGGCGGCAGCTTTCGGTGCCAGCGGCGTGAACGCGAAGCTGGCGACCTGCGGGTTGGGGTTCTCTTCGGCGAAGAACGATACCGACTTGACGTAGTCGGTCGGCGTCATGGGGCTCTCGACTTCGAAATTGAGCGGCACAACCAAGCCATTTTCAGCGATGGAGGGCAGTTCGATCTTGATCTTGCCCTCGAGCAGCTTGCGGTCGCCGGTCAGCTTCTTGAACTCGGCAGTGTAACCTTCTGTCGCAGCCGAGGCAGCGCCGCCGAACGCCAGCCACGCTGCCGCTCCAGCAGCGCCGAAAACCAGGAACGACCGCCGCGAGTGATGTACTGCGCCGGTGGAAGACTGAGCGACGGACTGTGCCGGCATCGAGGGGGCGTCCATTACTTCAACTCCTGTCGGCTGCATGTCAGGTTTGGTGTCGTCTGGTATGGTTTTGTCTGGACTAAGCCATTTTCCAATCTGACGGAACTGGAATCGTCAAAGATTGCGCAGCACTTTCCCGTTCAGCACAGGCATCGCTCCAGCGCGTTTGATCCCGGCTGCGCGCTAGAGATGCGGATCTATCACGGGCCGCGCTCCGGCGGCAACTTGGCAGTGGGGGTTGCATCCGATTTACCGAGCAGCCAACGACAGCGCGGGCGAGGGCGTTCCACTGTCGACTTGCGATCACGCCACTCCACACTTATCAAGCGCATCGTACACTGATCTGTTGGACGCCGTCGACACATGGGTCGTGGCGCCGCTGACACCGCTCGAAATTTTGCCAGCAGTTGCGCGGCTGCGACCGGAATTCCAGGGGTCAGGAAAGCGTTATCGTTTGATCACCGATCGTCTCAGTGTTCTCGCGCGCAAAGACATCTGGACCGTCGTGGCGTCAGCCAAAGACCGCGAATGGGATATCCGGCGTGCGCTCGATCTGGTGTTGGTGGGTGTGTGGGGGGTGGGGGTGGCGAAGCTCACAAGCGCGAGACTGCTTCGCGCGGTCATGAAATCTGGTCCAGATAACCTTTCGTCCCGGCAGGGCCAATTCTATTTGTCTTGGCCTCACCGTTTTTCAACGTGATCAACCAAAGTACCACGCAACCAAGTGAAAAGATTGCATAACCCATAACCGAACAGCGCACCAAATATGACCGGCGCGGCTGCCAAGTCAAACAAGCTAGTATTACTGCTTGGGCTCGACCATGCTGGCACTCCGATAGCAATCGAGTAGAAGAATAGGACATAAATGGTCCATAACATAACCCGGGACGACAGAAAGAAATCAAGCATGCGCAGGACAAATCCTACACCAACAGCGATTAGGACGTATTTTCCGTGCTCTATGAGAAGCGAATAGGCCACAATAATCTGCATAAAAATCCCTAGTATCGTCGCCGGCTGCAAGTTGGACACGCATTGAGTGGCGCAATACGGCCGAAGCGGCCTATTGCGCCCTACCTGCCTAGCTCACGCCACCTTCGGCTTCAACTCGCCCTTTGCGTAGCGTTTGGCCATGTCGGCGAGCGTGATGACTTTCTTGATCTTGCTGGCTTGGCCGGCAGTGTTGAACTCTTGCAGGCGTTGCTTGCAAAGTTTCTCCATCGCTTCCATGGCGGGCTTCAGATATTTGCGCGGGTCGAATTCGCCGGGATGCTCGGCGAGCACGCGGCGGATCTGGCCGGTCATGGCCATGCGGTTGTCGGTGTCGATGTTGATCTTGCGCACGCCGTGCTTGATGCCGCGCTGGATC
>JANYHG010000136.1 GCA_025359165.1 Hyphomicrobiaceae bacterium | reverse complement strand
TGGCTCGTGGTGTGGGTCGTGTAGCCACCGCTGCCGCGATCGTACTCGCCGATGGCGGCGCGCGGCTCCATGGCGTTCGGGATCAGGCGATTGTTGACCAGTTCGATCTTGGTCACGTGCGCAGCCTTCGCGAAGGCGGCGTCGGTCGCATCTTTGTCGCCGAGATGCCAGTTGTAGACCGTGTTGCCGGGGGCCTCTGCATGGATCTGCGGCCGCCCCGGCTTCTGCGTCGAGGCGAGTTCGACCGAGGGCGTATGCACGTCATATTCGACGACGACGCGTTCGGCTGCGTCTTTGGCTTGGTTCAACGTGTCTGCGATGACGACGGCGACGTGATCGCCGACATAGCGCACCTTGTCGACCGCCAGCGCCGGATGCCCACCGGCCTTCATCGGCGAGCCGTCTTTGGAGTGGATCATCCAGCCGCAGATCAGACCGCCGATTTTGTCGGCTGCGAGGTCTTTGCCGGTCAGGATGGCACGTACGCCTGGCGCTTTTTTGGCGTCAGTGACATCGATGCTTTTGATTGTCGCGAAGGCATGCGGCGAGCGCACGAAGATCGCGTGGGTCTGGCCGGGACGATTGATGTCGTCGGTGTACTGACCAGCCCCCGTGATGAAACGAAAATCTTCGCGACGGCGAACCGATTGGCCGATGCCTGAAGGATTGGTCATGGCGTGCGCTCCACTTGAAGATGGTTCGGTGTAGGTTGGGTCAAGCCCTTTGCGCGACCCAACGAAGGCGAATTCCGAGGTTGCCATGTTGGGTCGCGCTGAAGTCGCTTGACCCAACCTACGAGCGACAACTTACGCCCGCGCTTTCGCCATGCCGGCCGCACCCGCACCGACCGCTTTGACGATGTTGTGATAGCCGGTGCAGCGGCAGATGTTGCCCTCGAGCTCCTCACGGATGGTGTGCTCGTCGAGCTTGTTGCCCTTCCGATTGACGATGTCGATCGACGCCATGATCATGCCGGGCGTGCAGTAGCCGCACTGCAGCGCATGATGCTCACGAAAGGCTTCCTGCATCGGATGCAGGTTTTCGACGGTGCCAATCCCTTCGATAGTCGTCACCTCAGTGCCCTCGCACCCGACCGCCAAGGCGGTGCAGGATTTGATCGCGCGACCGTCGACGTGGACGACACACGCGCCGCACTGACTGGTATCGCAGCCGACATGGGTGCCCGTGAGCTGTAGCGTTTCACGCAGGAACTGCACCAGCAACGTGCGCGGCTCGACCTCCTCCGATACGGCCTGACCGTTGACGGTCATACTCACCTTGATCATGGATTGGCTCCCGGGGGGCGGTGGTGTGCGACAGGATGCCATCAGCATTCCCGTTCTTGGCCGCCCTTGCAACGGATTTCTCATTTTATCCGCGTACGGCCATCAGCCCGTGAGCAGCAGAAACGGGGCGCTTCCATCAGTGATGGCAGGGGAAAACGAGAGCGAAATCGAGAGCGAAATCACTCAGCCTTACAAAGGAATAAAACTATGTTTTCGCGTAATTGAAGCGTCGCCGTTCGATGACCGGTCAAAAACTCGCGCACAACGACGACGCAATCGACCAATGCAAGTCCCCCTCTGCCTCGGCAGAGCCGGTAGGAGAGGGGTGCGAGGAGCAACGCAACAGTTTTACGAGGTAAGCGCCCCTGCACCGCTTCGAAAAAAAGGTCCGCTGTTGGGGCTGGACCGTGCGAGTTCGCCGATGCATCGTCACCTTCGGCGGCCGTCGCTTATGACCCGGAGGAGACATCACGAGCAACGTGCTTGTGCACCACGGCCAAGTCCGCTTACGATCATCGCGTCAGGTGGAGGGGCGACGAAACGAGGAAACTCTCTGAGGTTGTCACCGCAAATCTCAATGTGTTGCACGTTATCTGATCAACGGTTGGCTACCGACGCTTTAACGATCGCATTGATTGGGGGATAAATGTTTATTGCTATCTTGAGAATTGTTCGTGCCATGGTCCTCTCGATCCGAGTGCTACGTGCGCCGGCAATATACGCACTCATTTTTCTCAGCCTGAATATGGCTACCTTACCCCGCGCGTGGTCGCAACAGACCGCTCTCTCGCCCGGTGTAATTGAATACCGGCACCTGCATCCCGATGCCCGAAAACTTATCGTTGATGAGATTCGCGTGCAACTCCAGAACGACAGCGATGCAAAGTGGAATATTTTCTGGGACAA
>JANYHG010000127.1 GCA_025359165.1 Hyphomicrobiaceae bacterium | reverse complement strand
GCGAAGTGCTGCGACGCCCGAGGGGCTTGCAGGCATTCCGGATTTTGAGCATGGATGAAAGCACGGCAATTCATCCATCGCAATTGCCACAAAGAACGCATGTTCAAGTTCGCGCCGAAAGCGAGTGGGAACGCGCGATGGTGAAATGGTTCAACCGCGTGCGTGGCTTCGGCTTCCTGACGCGCGGCGAGGGTACTCCCGATGTGTTCGTCCACATGGAAACATTACGCAGATTCGGCTTCACCGAACTTCGTCCCGGACAATTCGTCTATGTGCGGCATGGCGGCGGCTCGAAAGGCTGCATGGCTGCCGAGCTTCGTCCCGACGGCGCTCCGTCCGGCCTGCCCCCCTCGCACTGAGGCACATCCAACAATGACTGGTGCAGCGGTCAGCTGCATTCAGACCGTCATCAGGGTCGCGCATCGCGCGGCCCTTTTTGCGTTCCTGCTTGGCGCGCTGACGGGACTGACTGTCGCCGCATCAGGGACAAGCGAGGCCGCCGACATGCGTCACGAGACGTTGGGACTGATCACGGCCAGCGGCACCAAGACGATCGATATCGAAATTGCGGTCACCATGGAAGAGCAGATGCGAGGGCTGATGTTCCGCACAAGCCTTGCCGACGCGAGCGGCATGCTGTTCCCCTACACTCCGCCCCGCGAGCTGACGATGTGGATGAAGAATACCTACATCCCGTTGGACATGGTGTTCATCCGCGCTGACGGCGTCGTGCATCGCATCGAGGCACGGACCGAGCCCTTGTCGGAGACGGTGATCGCGTCTGGCGGTCCAATGGCGGCCGTCCTGGAACTCGCGGGCGGTGCCGCTGAGCGGCTCGGGTTGAAGCCTGGCGACAAAGTTGATCATCCGCTGTTCAAAGCCAAATGACTATCGACGGGCGGACCGAACGCACCGTATGAGCCAAGACCCGACACCAGACTTCAAAGATGAGCTCCGTGCGACGGCACTGATGGCTGGTTTCTCGCTGCTGCGTGTGACCGCGCCGGACCGTCTTGGTGCAGCAGGTCCACGCCTCCACGAATTTCTCGCCCACGGCCGCCACGGCGATATGGAGTGGATGGCGAACCATGCCGACCGCCGCGCCGATGTCCTGGCGTTGTGGCCGGACGTGAAGTCGGTGATCATGCTCGGCTTCAATTACGCGCCGGCGGAAAACCCCATCGCGACCGCCGTGGCTGCCGATCGCGGCGTCATTTCAGCTTATGCGCGCGGTCGCGACTACCACGACGTCATCAAAAAAGCCTTGCGTGAAATAGCTGGCAAAGTGCAAGCGCGCACGGGCGCCGATGTCAAAATCTTCGTCGATACAGCCCCTTTGATGGAAAAACCGTTGGCCCAGGCCGCCGGCCTCGGGTGGCAGGGCAAGCACACCAATCTGGTCTCACGGCAAGCAGGCGGGTCGTGGCTGTTTCTCGGTGCGATCCTGACGACGGCGGTGCTCGAGCCGGACGAAGGCGAAGCGGACCATTGCGGCTCGTGCACGCGCTGCCTCGATGCGTGCCCGACGCAGGCGTTTCCCGCACCGTATCAACTCGATGCACGCCGCTGCATCGCCTATCTGACGATCGAACACAAAGGACCCATCGCGCGCGAGTTCCGCACAGCGATCGGCAACCGGGTGTTCGGCTGTGACGACTGCCTTGCAGTGTGTCCGTGGAACAAGTTTGCGGAAGCCGCGCGCGACCATCGCATCGCCGCCCGCGCCGAGACTGCGAATCCGCCGTTGGGCGAACTGCTGATGCTCGACGATGCATCGTTTCGGCTTCGGTTCGCCGGCACGCCGATCAAGCGCACCGGCCGCGACCGATTTGTACGCAACTGCCTGATCGCTGCTGGAAACTCCGGTGACAAGACGTTGCTGCCTATGACCATCACGCTGTTGGCTGATACATCACCTCTTGTGCGCGGCATGGCCGTCTGGGCCCTCCGCGAATTGGCGGGAGCCGCAGCGGTGGCCGATCAACGCAGACTGTACCCCCGCGACGCCGACGACGCCGTCGAGCGCGAATGGCGCGAGGCCATCACATCATGACACACACCCCTCTCACCAACGATGATCACAAAACGACCGGATCGCTGTTCTGTTTCGGCTTCGGCTACACAGCGGGCGCTCTGGCGCGACACCTCGCCGGCACCAATTTTCGCATTGCCGGAACCCGCCGAACCATCGACAGCCCACCAACATTAGCCGACGTGCACCTCGCGACCTTCGACGGCACGGCCGCCACCGCCGCCGTTCGCACTTTACTCGTCACCGCGACACATGTGCTGGTATCCACCCCGCCGCAGGCCAGCGGTGATCCGGTGCTGACCCATTTCCGCGACGCCCTCGCACGCCTCGAACATCTCGATTGGATCGGCTACCTCTCCACGATCGGCGTGTATGGCGACGCGGGCGGCGGATGGGTGGACGAAACCAGCCCCGTGCGCCCGGTCAGCGATCGGGGCCGCCGACGCGCGGACGCTGAGACGGAATGGCGCAACTTCGGCGTCGCCGCCGGCAAACGCGTCGAAATTTTTCGTCTACCAGGCATTTACGGACCCGGACGCAGCACCATCGACTCACTTTTAGCAGGCACGGCACGACGCATTGTCAAGCCTGGCCAAGTGTTCAATCGAGTCCATGTCGACGACATCGCTGCAGCCCTGGCGCGCGCCATGAACATGACTTCGCGCGGTCAGTCTCCCGCCTTCGACATCTTCAACGTTGTCGACGACGAACCGGCTCCGCCCCAAGACGTGGTGGCATTCGCCGCAGATCTTATGGGCCTTACTGCACCACCCGTACAAACTTTCGAGAGCGCGACTCTGTCGCCCATGGCCAAGAGTTTCTACGGCGAAAACAAGCGCGTAAGTAACGCTCGGATGAAGTCGGCACTGCACTTGCAGCTGGCGTATCCGACTTATCGCGACGGCCTTCGCGGCATTCTGGCAAGCCGGTCATAATGGGTATTTTGGGAACAATTGTTTATTCGACGCCGCAACTGTGCGCGCGCTCGGGGCGTTTCCTGATCTGAACTAGAGTCACATAGGGATAGGTCGTTCGGATATGTGTTGCGTCCTTTAGATAGAGTCACTAAGGCAGTGCCTCAGATGCATCAGTCAATAAAGTTCTATCCACAGCTGTATTTCTTTATTCAGCCATGGTTCAGACGCCACACGCCATGGTATGAACATAACAACGGCTGAAAAAATTGGCATGCTGACAGTTCGGAAATTCCGTTCCGCCGCATGCCTCTAAAGTCATGACGCCGAAAGAGACTGGCCTCAAGGCCAGCATCGTGAAGCGACTTTCAACATGCCGTAAGGCAGGGGTGAGGGCAAAAATGGCAAAAGCGATGAGTGGGCTTGAACAGACCGCAAGCGAAAGCGCACAAGGCAGGCGGCAAGATCGCAGCTACCAGGTAGCGACATCGTCAACCTCACTGATGACTGCCTGTATTTTCGCCTCCGTCCTGACCTCAGTTGCATTCGCCGCCGAACCGACTGCCGACTCTCTCCGCTACAGTGACAACGGGCTCCTCGACGCCGCGCGCTCTGCCGCTGCAACGTCCGCATCGAGCTCGCCCACCGCCACCAACACCATCGTCAATATCGGCATGCCACCGGCCGATGAACTCCGCGTGCTCGAGGCTCGCCGCGAAGCCGAGCTGAAGCGCCTGTCCGAAAAACTCAAGCGTGCGAGTGCCGCTCGCAAGCCCCAGCAGACCGAGTTGCCGGCCGTACCGGAGTGGGCAACCGAAGTCGCCGCAGCGCCCGTCGAGGACGTGATGGTTGCCAAACGCTTCGGCCTCGGGGCACGACCGAGCCAAGATGTCGATTTCAGTCTTGGCCGCGGCGGTCGAGCGACAGTGCTGATGGTTTTGACCACACCTGAGCCGCGCGCGCGCAATGCCGAACGCGGCGCCGATCCGATCCTCTGCGTCACTGCCGGCTGCTACGTCTCGAATGGTGCCCAGGCACCGGCCAGCTACCACTCCCTGGATCAAAGCCTGAGCATCGGCGGGCGTCTCGGCCGCGGTGCTGGCGACTGCAATCACTCGACCGTCTGCGTGTATCGCAACGTCGACCTGGGCACCGGCCCGGCGATGGTGCAACCGATCAACTTGCGCTTCGTACGTCACGACCGTCGCGAGCAACGTGAAGTGAGTGTCGACGACAGCTGCCGCGTCATCGGTGGCCACCTCTCCTGTAGCCGCCCGGTCCGTGGTTCGAGCTATACGCTGTGGGTAGTGCCGGAAGCGTTGGCCCGCGATATCGGCCCAGAGATGCTGACATCGGCGGTCAGCAATGGTCTGCGCACTGCTCAGACTGCCGAACTGCCATGGATACGGCAATAAGATGGGGCAATAACCGGCTCGGCCCTGCTTGCTCAGCCCCCATCCGTTTCGGCGCACGCCGCACTTGGCGCGAAATATTCGTCGCTCGCGGCAGCAAATCGATCAGACACTGGCAAGCGCTAAATCCGCGCCCTGTTGATAACGGGGAATAAGTCCGGGGAATGCGCACCGAAGCTACTTGCGCCCGCCGGAATCGACTACAAATCGGCCCATGACAAACAGCTCGATCGCCCGCCTGCCGCGCAAGTCAGGCCACATCGTTTCCGACGCACCGCAGATCGCGGCCGACGGCCCGATGCCGTTCCGCTCGGCCCCCCACAACATCGAAGCCGAGCAGGCTCTGCTCGGCGCGATCCTCGTCAACAACGAGGCGCACGATCGCGTCTCCGGCTTCCTGAAGGTCGAACATTTCTTCGACCCCATTCATGCGGAGATCTTCGAGACTGCCGCCAAGCTGATTGGGGCGGGCAAGCAGGCGACCCCAGTCACGCTCAAAACCTTTTTCGACCATCACGATCCGATCGATACCGGCCTGACGGTGCCGATGTATCTCGGGCGCCTCTCGGCGAACGCCACGACGATTATCAACGCCAAGGATTACGGGCAGACAATCTATGATCTGGCGATCCGCCGCCAGTTGATCACGATCGGCGAGGACATGGTCAATCAGGCCTATGATTCCCACGTCGACGCCCCGCCCGATACCCAGATTCAGGAGGCCGAAGGCAAGCTGTTCTCGCTCGCCGAGACCGGCAAATTCGGCCAGGGTTTCGTCGGCTTCAACGACGCCTTGCGCATCGCCATCGAGATGGCCAACGCCGCCTACGAACGTGATGGCGGCCTGTCCGGCATCTCGTCCGGTCTGCGCGATCTCGATGGCAAAATGGGCGGCCTGCAGCGCTCGGATCTGATCGTGCTCGCCGGACGTCCGTCCATGGGCAAGACCGCCCTGGTCACCAACATCGCCTTCAACGTCGCCGACGCGCGGCTGCGCTCGCAGGAAGCGCGACCCGAACTCGACAAGGACAGCCCCGAGCACGACGGCGGCATCGTCGCGTTCTTCTCACTCGAAATGAGCGCCGAACAGCTGGCGACACGTATTCTGTCCGAGCAGGCAAGCGTGCAGTCCGAGAAGATCCGCCGCGGCTTGATCGACGAACGCGAGTTCAAGACGATGGTCGAGGTTTCGCAGCGCATGTCGCAGATCCCGCTCTACATCGACCAGACCGGTGGCATCACCATCGCGCAACTCGCCGCCCGCGCGCGCAAACTGAAACGTCAGAAGGGCCTCGACCTGCTGATCGTCGACTATCTCCAGCTGCTCGCCGGCTCCGGCAAGTCCAGCCAGGCCAACCGCGTGCAGGAAATCACCGAGATCACGACGGGCCTCAAGGCGCTGGCGAAAGAGCTGGCGGTACCGCTGATCGCGCTGTCGCAGCTGTCGCGCCAGGTCGAACAACGCGAAGACAAACGCCCGCAGCTCTCCGACTTGCGCGAATCCGGTTCGATCGAGCAGGACGCCGACGTCGTCATGTTCGTCTATCGCGAAGAATATTACACCGAGCGCACCAAGCCGGGCGAGGGCACCGCCGAATTCCAGGAATGGATGACCAAGATGCAGGCCTGCGCCGGCAAGGCCGAAGTGATCCTCGGCAAATCCCGCCACGGCCCCGTCGGCACCGTGCAACTCGCCTTCGAAGGCCAATTCACGAGGTTCAGCGATCTCGCCAAGGATCAGTATATGCCAGAACGGATGGAGTAGCGGCTGGGTGTTCGGCGCAGAGCCGGCGACGGATATTCGGACTTAAATGCGGGTATTAGGATTCACCGAAGGTGGCCACCTGGATCACGGAACTTCGCAATGACCAACGAGCGCTTACGTGTCCCACAAGACCCAGAATATTTTAAGGCGATAGGGTTGGCCGTTATTGCCTTTGCGCGGTTGGAATGGGACGCAGTCTGGTGCTGTGAGCGGATCGAGCCCGGTTACACCGGGACCCTGGAGGATCGTTGGGATCAGGGGCGCAAAATTCAAAGAGGTAAAACAGCAGGAACAATTGCGACGGATCTACAAAAGTGCTTCAGCAGGATCGTTGATCCTGACCTTCGCGACAAAGCATCACCGCTCGCGGCAACATTTGTTGAACTGACGAATGAGCGAAACCGTCTAATCCACGGGAAACCGGGCACTGCACCCAACGAAGACCAAAGACTATTCCGGCATGGTACCGAATGGACGATAGAGACTGTCAATTCATTTGCCGACCGCTGCGTAATTGCGGCAGCTCCCTTAAACGCTCTACTCTACGAAGAGTTGTCCGCGCCGTGCACTGTTATTCTTAGCAAATAGGAAGCGGGCAAATGCAAGATCGGGCGGCGGCGATTACTCGACGCTATTCCAGAGAACTGTGATCCAGACTAGACCTTGTTGGCGAGTCGTCATGAGCATAAAATCAAGCTACTTCATCAGCTCGGCTGTCCGATATCATCCCACAGAATACCAAGTTCAAACGTGTGAACCTCGAATGGCGGGGCGGTAACAGGTGCGTTGTCGAAGAACGACGGACCTATCGAGTAGACACCGTTCGCCAGGATGAAAACCTCAAGCGTTTTTTCAATCGGATCGACATACCAGCAGTGCTTGACGCCGAACTCGGCATAAACGGGAAGCTTCCGGAACCGGTCGAGGCGCTGCGTTGACGGCGATATGATTTCACAGAGCCAGTCTGGCGGCACGACGGAATATGAGGTTGTTTCGGATACCGGATAGCGCTCGGCTCTCCATCCGGAAATATCTGGAACGACAATGTGTTCCCCTAAGTGCAGCTCGTGCTCGGCGATAAATCTCCATCCACCAGGACCACCTCGGCCACGACGAAACGGATTCACCAGCTCGCTCGTAAGTTCTGTTGCGGCTTGGCCGTGCTTTCTGGCTGGCCGAGGATGGGCGTAAAGCGCGCCGTTCACGATCTCGCCCACCATGTTGGCTGGGAGCGCCGCGAACTCGGCATGGATGTCTTTGATTTGCAGTTTTGGCTGCGCCATCGACGCCGATCCTCGGTGACTGGTCGCCGCCGGTCCAGCCCGAATGGCGACGCTGGAGTGTTGAGTTCAACATAGATCCGACGCGTGCTCACAACAAGGCTTCCAGGGCGGAACGCTCCTCAAGTCTCCCCCTGCGTCACCCCGGCTCTTGCATTCCGCCCGAATATCTCTATCAAGCGCACACTTAGAGCCTTGGAGCGATGCCCGGGCTTTATCCTCGTGCCGGTTAGTGGACCTGTTGATCATCAGGACCGTTGGATAAACCGCTTTACGAGTGCCAGCACGGCCTCATGGCCGAACACTGGGTCGCCCCTCGGGCATCGAACCACCCAGGGGGCATTGCCCCTGCGTCGCCGTTCCCGGATGGACATCCGGAATTTAACGGCGCGCCAACTTGGACCAAGGCTAGATCATCTCGCGCTTTCGCTGATGCGTCCTTACCCGACGCCTTCATCCGACGCGCCCGCATTCAGTTTCCCCCACCCGCCGGTCACCTGCCGTCGCCTTGCGCGGCCTCGATGCCATGCCGATTACCGGCGATGGACGTCGGGGCATCGCCGGCAACGCTGATGACGGCTCCACCCATTTCGTCACCAACGCAACGAGCATCATCCGATCATGGCATTCCCAGAAACAAATCCCGCCCTCGCCCGCGCTCTCGCCGCCCGCAACTATGACGAGCCGACAGCCGTGCAGCTAGCCGTCCTTGAAGCCAAAGCCGACGGCCGCGACATGCTGGTCTCAGCACAGACCGGCTCTGGCAAGACCGTCGCGTTCGGCTTGGCCTTCGCCAGCAAGCTGTTGGCAGGCGACGAGAAATTCGGCCGCGCCGGCGCTCCGCTTGCGCTGATCATCGCCCCTACCCGCGAACTCGCCATGCAGGTCCAGCGTGAGTTGACCTGGCTTTACGCCGACACTGGCGCCCGCGTCGCTTCGTGCGTCGGCGGCATGGACGTGCGGACCGAGAAGAGCGCGCTGCAGGCAGGTTGCCACATCGTCGTCGGCACGCCGGGCCGTATCCGCGACCATCTCGAACGCAACCGTCTCGACGTCAGCGCCTTGCGCGCCGTGGTGCTCGACGAAGCCGACGAAATGCTCGACCTCGGCTTTCGCGAAGACCTGCAGGCGATCCTCGACGCCACGCCGTCCGAGCGTCAGACGCTACTGTTCTCCGCCACCATGCCAAAGGCGATCGAAAATCTGGCGCGCACCTACCAGCGCGACGCACTGCGCATCGAAACGGTATCGAAGAACAAACCGCACGCCGATATCGAATATCGCGCCATCCGCACCGCGCCGCGCGATGCGGAATTGGCCGTCGTCAACGTGCTGCGCTATTTCGAGAGTGGTTCGGCGCTGGTATTCTGCTCCACGCGCGAAGGCGTTCGCAAAATGCACTTGCGACTGGCCGAGCGCGGTTTTTCCGCCGTCGCGCTGTCGGGCGAGCTGACCCAGAACGAACGCAACACGGCCTTGCAATCGCTGCGTGATGGTCGCTCGCGCGTGCTGGTCGCCACCGACGTTGCCGCACGCGGACTTGATTTGCCCGATCTGGCTCTGGTCATCCATGCCGATCTGCCCAACGATCGCGAGACGCTGCTGCATCGCTCGGGTCGCACCGGCCGTGCAGGCAGGAAAGGCGTATGCGTATTGATCGTGCCGCAGACGCGCCGCCGTCGCGCCGACAGCCTGTTGCTCGCAGCGGGTGTCAAGGCAGCCTGGGGACCGCCTCCGTCATCAGATGAAATCCGCGCCAAGGACCAGCAGCGCCTGCTGGCCCACCCGATTTTCTCCGAGCCTTCGACCGAGGAAGACCTCGCGCTCGGACGCGCACTGATGGCCGGTGGCCGCACCGCCGACGAAATCGCAATGGCGCTCATGCGCTTCCACCGCGCCCAACTGCCAGCCCCCGAAGATCTGCAAGATCCCGGCACCATGGCGCGTTCCACCTACGACAGCCGCACGCCCGGGCAAGTGCCTGAAAAAAACTGGCGCGATCGTTGGGATCGCAGCTCCGGCGATCGCAACACGACGCAACGTTCGCCGCAGGCTGCGCCACGCCGCGAAGGCGGCGAGCAGAAGCGCTCCGCCAGCCGTGAGCGTCCCGATCGCGAAGACATGGTGTGGTTCCGCATCTCGATCGGTCGCGAACACAACGCCGATCCGCGCTGGTTACTGCCGCTCATCTGCCGCGCCGGCGACGTGACGAAATCCGAGATCGGCGCGATCCGCATCTTCGATCGCGACAGCCGCTTTCAGATCGCACAAGACCATGTGGAGCGCTTCGCAGCGTCCGTGAAGGCATCGCCGCAGAAACAGGGTCATATCGCCCGCGTCGGCTCCAAGCACGAAGGCGACGGCGCGTCGGCGTCGGGGTCAGCCGGACACGCCACCGAACAGGAGGCAGCGCCCGCTTATGCCGATGCCGCCGCATCGTCCGAGCGTACCGAAACCAGCAAGCCCTATCAGCGTCCCCATTTCGGCAAGCCACAGCATGCGAAGTCCGAGAGTCCGCGGCCCGAGACCGCGCGGCCAGAAGGTGCCAAGCCGTATCAGGGCAAGCCCAAAGACTTCAAACCAAAAGACTTCAAGGGCAAGGATTTCAAAGGCCGCGATTTCAAATCGAAAGGCCCGCACAAATACGGCAAACCCAACGCCGCCGGCACCGCCAAACCAGCATACAAAGACAAGTCGGCGTTCAAGAAAAAAGCCCAAACCACGTCTCAGGCGTGATGTCCACGAAAACAACGCACACGGCATTGTAGGTTGGGTCAAGCTATTGCGCGACCCAACATCGCTTGCTTTGCCGGAACTGTTGGGTCGCGCTGAAAACGCTTGCCCCAACCTTCGGTGCACACACAGCGCCGCGAGCGTTCACCCCTTCGCGGCCTTTGCCCGTTCTTCCGCCACCAGCTCTTTCTTCGACAGTTTACCCACGGCGGTCTTGGGCAGAACGGCGCGAAATTCGAGGTGTGCGGGCTGCTCGTACTTGGCGACCTTGTCGGCCAAAAATGCGCGCAAATCTTCGAGCGTGAACTCCTTTGCGCCGGGCTTCAGCGTGACGAACACCTTCGCCGCCTCGCCACGATAGCTGTCGGGCACGCCGATCACGATCACCTCTCCGACCGCAGGATGTTCGTAGACCGCTTCCTCGATATGGCGCGGATAAACGTTGAAGCCACCCGAAATGATCATATCCTTCTTGCGGTCGACGATGGTGAAATAGCCGTCCGGGCCCATCGTGCCCATATCTCCGGTCAGCAGAAAACCGTCTGCAAAAGCCTTGGCGTTCTCTTCCGCCCGATTGTGGTAGCTGGCGATGACGTTGGGACCTTTGATCCGGATCTCGCCAATCTCGTTGACGCCGAGCACGCGCGTGGGATCGTCGAGCGCGACGATGTCCATGTAAATTCCGGGCAGCGGCACACCGATGCTGCCGAAGCGCATCTCGCCGTGCGTCGGCAGGCTGGTTCCTGCCGGTGACGTCTCGGTCATGCCCCAGCCGCCGGCAAGTGGCAGGCCGGTCAGCTTGCCGATCTTCTGTTCGACCTCGACCGGACAGGGCGCGCCGCCGGACGCCAGGGTGTCGAGTGACGACAGATCCCTGTTCTCAATGCCCGGCGTATTGGCAATGGCGATCCACATTGTAGGCACGCCCGGGAAGAACGTGATCTTGCGCTGCTCGATGTCGGTGACGACGGTATCAGGATCGAAGCGCGGGTGCAGCACGACTTCGCTGCCGGCCTGCAACGCACTCAGCAACACGGCGCTCAGCGCGTAGATATGGAACAGCGGCAACACCAGCAGAACCTTCGCCTTACCGGGTTTGATCTTGCCCTGCGGTTCGTTCCAGGCGCGATAGATCTCCGTTGCGGCAAACAGGTTGCCGTGCGTCAGCAACGCGGCTTTCGACAGCCCCGTCGTCCCCCCCGTGAATTGCATCAACGCGACGGTGTCGGGCGTCACCTTGGGGAACGCGTCCGCCGGAAGTAACGGAGCATCGAGCAGGCTGGCCCCCGAAACGATCCTCTCGCCGGCCGGCGTGCGTGCAGCGTGCGGACCCGATCGCCAGAACGCGTCTTCGCCGATGATGACGCTGTCGATCAGGCCTGCGGCCCCGAGGCCGGCGGCGAGTTTCTGGCCCGCACCGGCCATCGCCCCGACATCGGTCGTCGCCAGAATGCGCGCGCCGGTATCTTTCAGCTTGTGCACGACCTCGCGTTCCGCATCGAGCGGCGAAATATGGACAAGCCGCGCCCCGAGCTTCAGCGCCGCGAAGAACAGCACCGGATGCCACGCCGTATTCGGCAAGAACAGCGCCAGTGGCTTGTCGGGACCGACGCCGAGCTTGCGCAAGCCTGCCGCGGCGGACGCCACCAGCGACGCCAATTCACTGTAGCTGGCCGTGACTGGGCCGTAGCTCAGCGCTGGTCGATCGGCAAAACGCGCGCAGCAGTCCGTAAAAAGATCATTCAGCGTGCCCTTGCGTAACGGTGCGCCCCACTCGACACCAGGCGGATAACTCGCCTCCCAGGCGAACGGACGGCGCAGCATGTACATCGGATGCCCAACAGGAAGCGGCTGGGCGGCAGCAGGTGCTGCAGCATTGGGTGCGGGGCTGGCGGTCACGTTTTCAATTTCTCCCTGGCGTCGCGTGGGCTTGTGTTCACCCGCTTTTCCGGGAAAACTATGAGATCGGACCATACCTGCGCAAGCACCTTTCTGGCGCACGCTCTTTTTCCCGGTCGCATTCGAGGATGACACCATGACCAAATCCAATCCGTTCGATCTCACCGGCCAGGTGGCGATCATCACCGGATCATCGCGCGGCATTGGCCGGTCGATCGCCGAGAACATGGCGGCGATGGGCGCCAAGGTGGTTGTCTCCAGCCGCAAGCCGGAGGCCTGCGAGGAGGTCGCCGCAGGCATTCGCAAGGCCGGTGGTGACGCCACCGTCATCGCAGCCAACATCTCGCGCAAGGCCGAGGTCGAGGCCCTGGTCGCCAAGACAGTCGAAACATACGGACGGCTGGACTGCATGGTTTCGAATGCGGCAGTGTCACCCTATTTCGGGCCGATGACCGGACTGGAAGACGATGCCTTCGAGAAACTGATGAACAACAACGTGCGCTCGAGCCTGTGGCTCGCCAAGTTGTCGAAGCCGCACATGGAGAAAGTGGGCGGCGGCACGATCATCATCATCTCGTCGATCGGTGGCATCCGCGCCGGCGGCAATCTCGGCGGCTACGGCGTATCGAAGGCCGCCGACTTCGGCCTCGCACGCGCACTCGCGACCGAATGGGGCGTCGACAACATTCGCATCAACTGCATCGCGCCCGGCCTTGTCAAAACGGATTTCGCCAAGGCGCTATGGGAGGACGATGTGCGCCGCAAGCGCACCGAATCGACCACGCCGCTGCGCCGCCTCGGCGAACCCGACGACATCGGCGGCGTGGCAGCGTTTCTGGCATCGAAGGCCGCCGCCTTCATCACCGGCCAGATCATCGTCGCCGACGGCGGCGTGACGATTGCCTAGACTAGCGACCGGGAGCGGCGATAGGCGGCATCATGTACGGAACCCTGGGAGTCGAACGTTGCCGCCCGCCTCGAGCCGCACGGCAGGAAACTTTCCACTCGCACCAAACCACTGCGCCAGTTCCCTTTCCTTCACCGCAGTGATGACCCGCGAGCCGCGCGGTCGCAGTCCAAGAATGATTGGGTCGATACTCTCGCGCAGCACCCGCTTGGGCGCGGAGAACCGCAACGGCTTGCGCTCTATCAACGAAATCATCGCCTCGAAATCGTCGTGCAGCAAGCCAACCGCCAACACGCAATCTGGCTTGTGCATCCGCGAGGCGAGCGTAAATCCGCAGGACAGCTTCCAGGCCATGAAATCACTCACCATCGCCAGCCGCTTCGTTCGTTGCTTCGCGTTCTCGGTCAGCGTTATCGCTATGAGAAAATCGACTTCCGGTGTGACGATCCGAAACTGCGGATCAATCGGGCCAGAGTGAACCTTGCCGATGAGAGCCTGAGCGCGCCGCAGATCCGCCTGCAGCATTTCTCGCAAATTGCGCGACGTGGTCATGACACGAACACCTCATGCAACGACGCGCTTGATCACGTCGCTCAAATCGTACTGGCTATCAATCCCAACTTTGAATGCACCCGAACGCCTCGCCCTTGAACTGCGCGCTGGCAATGGCGAGCCGCCGTCATGCAGCCCCCAGCGTCTCCATCCCGCGCGCTTCCGTCTCCGACCGCAACAGCAAACGCCGTCGTAAGCCGGCCCCTCACGCCTTCTTCTCGTCCGGCATGTTCACGCGCACATGCAGTTCGCGAAGCTGCTTGTTGGCGACCTCGCTGGGCGCGCCCATGAGCAGGTCGTTGGCTTGCTGGTTCATCGGAAACAGCGTCACTTCGCGCAAGTTCTTCGCGCCGACGATCAGCATCACGATGCGATCGACGCCAGCGGCCATGCCACCATGCGGCGGGGCACCGAACTGGAACGCACGATAGAGACCGCCGAACCGCGCTTCCACGTCGGCACGCGTCAAGCCGGTG
>JANYHG010000126.1 GCA_025359165.1 Hyphomicrobiaceae bacterium | reverse complement strand
CCGGCGTGACGACGCCGTTCAATACGATACCTCAGCAGCTGCCACCCGGACGCATCGCGTTCCGGGCCGGCGGTTTCGCGCCGCGTTTTATCGGTTGGTTGGGGCTGGCGAGCTTCGTCGTCGTCGTCGCCCTTCTGGAGGCGTTGGCGCGCGCAGGCATTCTTGGGCCATTGGCGTTTCCCGCGCCGAGCGCCATCGCCGCAGCGCTCGTCGAGCTGGCCGCCAGCGGTCAACTCGTCCTGCATCTTGGAGCATCGCTGCGGCGGCTGGCAGTCGGCTGGGTTGCGGGCGTATCGACAGGCGTTCTGGTCGGCCTCGCCATCGGCACCTGGACGGGCGCGCGTTCGATCGGCATCCCTTGGGTCGCTGCGATTTCGTCGATCCCTAAAATTGCATTGCTTCCAATGTTCATCATCTGGTTTGGAATTGGTGAAGGGTCGAAGTACGCCACCATCGCTTTCGGCACGTTCTTTCCGACTGTCGTCAACACGTACGGCGGCGTCGACGACGTTTCGCGCAATCTGATCCGCATGGCGCAGAGCTTCGGACTGTCCAAGCGCGCGATACTGCGCACCATTATCGTGCCGGGGGCGCTGCCGGCGATCGTGTCGGCATTCCGCATCTCGGCGACAGTCGGCATCATTCTGCTTGTTGCAGCCGAAATGATCAGTGCCGAATTCGGCATCGGCGCCTACGTCCTGCAGCAGCAAAACCTGTTCCAATTGGATCGTCTGATGGCGGGCGTCGTCGTGCTGATGGTGCTGGGTCTGTCTATCTACGGAGCGATCGCGCTGGTGGAGCGCCGCTTGCTGCGCTGGCGCTGAAACGTCAATGAAACCGGCGTTAAATGAACCTTCGATAACAGCGTCGTTCATCCTCGGGTGTTTGTCGTTCATCGGAAACAGCAGTCGGAACTATCGGTGTGAGGACACGTTTAATGTCCGAACTTTTCTGAAACAACCGAAAGTATCCACCGATGAAAAAAATTATCACCAGCGCGTCTTTGATCGCCCTGCTCGCATCGTCTGCAGCGATGGCACAAACCACAACGCCATCGACCGACCTGCCGAGCGCCAAGCCCAGCGTCACGTCTCCGGCGTCACCGTCGACACCGAGCGTGACATCTCCGAGTGGCACCACGCCCGGAATGACCGCTCCGAGCACCGCTACTCCCGGCATGACTGCGCCTATGAACAAGTCCTCGGACACCACCACGATGTCGAAAGACGGCATGACCCTGACCGAGGATCAGGCCAAGAACTGGATCTCTAAAACTGTCTATTCCTCGGACAACAAGAACCTGGGGACAGTTGCCGAAATCAAGCGCGATGCGAGCGGCAAGGTAACTGAACTCGATGCCAACATCGGCGGCTTCCTCGGCATCGGCGCTTCGCACGTCCGCATCATGCCGAACCAGTTTAAGCTGGATGGCGAGAAGGTTGTGCTGACGCTGCCGTCCGACCAAGCCAAGACGCTGCCGCAGATCGACGCCGTTTCGTCGTCTTCGACGCCGAGCACGACCACCCGTCCGGCACCGAAAAACTAATCCGGACTTAAACTTTTCAGCGAGTCGGAACCGAGGCGTATTCTGCGCCTCGGTTTTCGTTTGCGGGCTCGGCTGCACCGGTGCCGTCGGTACGGCGGCCATAGATATTGGTGACGCCGGTGATATCCCCGACCTGCAGCTGCCGGAAGCGCTCGTCGTAATTGAACGCCATCATCTGTCCGCTCGCGCCGGGATGATCGAGACCGATTGCATGTCCGATCTCGTGGGCGATCGTGTAGCGCAGATCGTAACTGCCGAGATCTCCGTCGAAGCCAATTTTCCAGCGGCGCTGCGGGTTGAGGCAGATCAGCGACCGATCGATCGCGTTGATGCCACCGTTGCTGCGGCGATAGTGCACATCTGTGAAAGCATAGCCGATCGGCCTCATCTGCGCACCGATCACGATGTCCGAGGGCGTGCCGCTGTCCACCTGTCGAAAATTGATATTCGCGACGGCTGACCACATCGCAAATGCCGCTTGAAGCTCGGCTTCTAAGTGATCCTTGTCGATACCGGAACGGGATAGCGCAGGTTCCAGAGGCGTCATGCCATCACAATTGCGCGCCTCGTCAAATGTCTGCTCGTGATCCAGCAGGGCATAAGTCAAGGTCAGAGGGCGCTCGCTGTTGCTCGTAGTCATCCATTTTACGCCAGCGCCGTCGAGTTGAAGCAGTTCGAAACCCAAAAATCCGTCGGCTCTGCTTGTGGCCGGCAGCGCGATTGCGCCGATCGCCATTGCGGCAATCGTCGCATAACCCCAAAGTCGTCCCATACGTCCCCCAATCCCAATTGCAGGTTTCTGCTTGCCGGTGCGCATCGCTCGGCGAATATGGCTGGTGTTGCATCCGTAGGCCGGATGACGTGTCGGTCCTGGCGGTCTTAGTCGACCGACCGGCTCCCTCGGGCCGGACATTCAGGTGCCGTTGCTGGCTTGTCGGCGTCGCCCGTGTCGCCACGGAACCTTGGCAGGTAGTCCCTATGTGGGGCTGGATCGGTTGCGCAATCCCTCGTAAACTGTCGCAAAAGTTCCCCATCGTGCAGGCGACCGCATGTCACACATCCCAGACTTCAGCAAATTGGCATTTGAAGGGCAGCCGCTACATGGGGGCGGTGCAAAGCCGAAGGCTGCGTCTGACGGAGCTGGTTTCGACACGCCCGAGGGTATTCGTATCAAGTCGCGTTATGGTGCCGCCGATATCGAGGGGCTCGACTTCGTCAATGGTCTGCCCGGCATCGCGCCATTTTTGCGCGGACCGTATCCCGCCATGTACGTGACGCAGCCGTGGACCGTTCGGCAGTATGCTGGGTTCTCGACGGCCGAAGACAGCAACGCCTTCTATCGCCGTAATATCGCCGCCGGGCAGAAGGGTCTGTCGGTGGCTTTCGATCTTGCAACCCATCGCGGCTATGACAGCGATCACCCGCGCGTCTCTGGTGACGTCGGCATGGCCGGTGTCGCCATCGACAGCATTTATGACATGCGCACGCTGTTCGACGGCATCGACCTGTCGGAAATGAGCGTGTCGATGACCATGAACGGCGCCGTCTTGCCGATCCTGGCGTTGTTCATTGCGGCTGGCGAAGAGCAGGGCGTTGCGGCCGCCAAGCTTTCCGGCACCATTCAAAACGACATCCTCAAAGAATTCATGGTGCGCAACACCTACATCTATCCGCCTGCACCTTCGATGCGGATTATCTCCGA
The DNA here is from genome assembly GCA_025359165.1 of Hyphomicrobiaceae bacterium. Classification (GTDB taxonomy): domain Bacteria; phylum Pseudomonadota; class Alphaproteobacteria; order Rhizobiales; family Hyphomicrobiaceae; genus JABFRJ01. Next base: position 7,647 of record JANYHG010000126.1, on the reverse strand, counting down.
TATTTTCGCTTACACATCGGCGGATATGCCGAAATTCAATTCCATATCCATTTCCGGCTATCACATGCAGGAAGCTGGCGCGACGGCCGACCTCGAGTTGGCCTACACGCTCGCCGATGGCATCGAATACGCGCGGGCTGGTGTCGCCGCCGGTTTGCCGATCGACAAATTCGCGCCGCGGCTGTCGTTTTTCTGGGCGATCGGCATGAACTTCTTCATGGAGGTCGCCAAGATGCGGGCGGCGCGCTTGTTGTGGGCCAGCCTGATCAAACGCGAATTTGCGCCCGCCGACGAACGCTCGCTGTCGCTGCGCACGCATTGCCAAACATCGGGTTGGTCGCTCACGGCGCAGGATGTGTTCAACAACGTCACCCGGACCGCCATCGAGGCGCTGGCGGCGACACAAGGGGGCACGCAATCGCTGCATACCAATGCGCTGGATGAAGCCATCGCGCTGCCGACCGACTTCTCGGCCCGCATTGCGCGTAACACGCAGCTGTTCATTCAGCAGGAAACCGGCACCACACGCACCGTCGATCTCTGGGGTGGCAGTTATTACGTCGAGAAGCTCACCCACGATCTGGCGATGCGCGCTTCGGCCCATATCGCCGAAGTCGAGACGTTGGGTGGTATGACGAAAGCCATCGCGGCGGGCATTCCGAAGTTGCGCATCGAGGAAGCCGCCGCACGCACGCAAGCTCGCATCGACAGTGGCCGCCAGACCATCGTCGGCGTGAACAAATTCCGCGTCGACGACCAAACCAAGATCGACTTTTTGAAAGTCGACAACAAAAGCGTACGCGCCCAGCAACTCGCCAAGCTGGAACGTCTCCGCCGCGAGCGCGATCCCGCGGCCGTGAAAGCCGCGTTGGCGGCGTTGACAGATGGCGCGCGTGGCAACGGAAACTTGCTCGATCTGGCAGTCAAGGCGGCGCGCGCCATGGCCACCGTCGGCGAAATGTCGGATGCGATGGAGGCCGTGTTTGGTCGTCACCGCGCCGAAATACGCTCTGTGTCGGGCGTCTATCGCGCGGAGTCGATGTCGGGAGCGAAGGGCAGCAGAATGAGCCAGGATGTCGACCGCGTGCGCGCCATGGTCGAAGCTTTCGCAGAAGCTGACGGCCGCCGCCCGCGTATCCTCGTCGCCAAGATGGGCCAGGACGGCCACGATCGTGGACAAAAAGTCATCGCCACGGCCTTCGCTGATCTCGGCTTCGACGTCGATATCGGCCCACTGTTCTCGACGCCGGACGAAGTGGCGCGGCAAGCTGTCGAGAACGACGTGCATATCATCGGTGCGTCTTCGCTCGCTGCCGGCCATCTGACGCTAGTCCCCGAGTTGAAGGCGGCGTTGGCAGCCGAAGGTCGCGGTGACATCATGGTCGTCGTCGGCGGCGTTATTCCGCCCGGCGATTACGACGCGCTGTTCGCAGCCGGTGCCAAAGCGGTGTTCGGCCCCGGCACAAATATCCCCGCCGCCGCCGCCGATCTGATCGGCAAGCTCAACGCATCGTTGGGATACGAGCCGAAGCAGGCGGCGGAGTAGACGGGGAGCGAATTGCGAGTAGCGAGTAGCGAATTGCGAATTGCGAATTGCGAATTGCGAATAGGGTATGTCAGCCTCGGGTTACCAATTGAATTTATCTTTTAACTACTCGCATTCGCTACTCGCAATTCGCTCCGTTTAGAGGTCACTTCGTGCTGTTACCTTCACTGGTTCTTCCGCTGGAAGATTTCGCTACGGGGCTGCCGCCGTCGGGGCGGTTGATGGCGCTGGACGTCGGTACCAAGACGATCGGCATCGCTATTTCAGACACGACGCGCATGGTGGCGAGCGGTCTTGAGACCTTGCAGCGCGTCAAGTTTGGCATCGATGCCGGGCATCTGATCGCGCGCGCGGCGACGCATCAGGTCGTCGGCGTCATTATCGGTCTGCCGGTCAATCTCGACGGCACCAATGGGCCGCGCGTGCAGGCTACGAAGGCGTTCGCGTCGAACCTCGGGCCGAAACTGCTGCTGCCGATGTTGCTGTGGGACGAGCGTTTATCCACAGTTGCGGCGGAGCGTTCGCTGCTGGAGGCCGACGCCAGTCGAAAGCGTCGAAAAGAGGTAATCGACAAGGTGGCCGCAGTCATCATATTGCAAGGCGCGTTGGAACGGCTCAGGGAGTTGGCACGGGTTGCACGTCCGTTTGGGTCGTTTCCCGCCTAGCTGCGATGGAAATCGCGGTGGCAATGTTTGCATGCGGGGGAAGGCCTTATGGACTCGTTCGACTTGCTGCGGTCGTTGTTGACGCCGCTCGATATGGCAGCGCTGGCATTTTATTTTGTTACGATGTTCGCCTATCGGACGTGCACCGATCGTGTCGCAACGATGCGCTACCGCAATCTCGTCGGTGCGGTGCAACGGCAGCGCGATATGTGGATGCGCAACATGAGCCGCCGCGACAACCGCAACATGGATATCATCTTGTTGGGGACCGTCGGTCAGGGTAACGCGTTCTTCGCGTCGACGACGGCAATTGCCATCGGCGGGATTGCGGCGCTGATGGGCTCGGGCGAACGGGCGCAGTCGCTGCTCGAAAAACTCCCCTTGGTGGCGAAGGCCAATCCCGTGCTGTGGGAATGCAAACTGCTGCTGATCATGTCGATCTTCATCTTCGCGTTCTTCAAATTCGCCTGGGCCTTCCGTCTCTCCCACTACGCCGCCATCATGATCGGGGCGACGCCGATCCTGACCGATGAAAATCTGGCGCTGTGCGACGCCCATGCTGAGCGCACGGCGGGTGTGGCCGGTTTGTCGGCGGAGCACGCCAATGGCGGCTTGCGGTCATTCTATTACGCCTTTGCGGTGCTGGCCTGGTTCTTTCATCCCGCCGCGTTCATCATGGCGACGCTGTGGGTTTTGATCATCCTGATCCGGCGCGACTACTTCTCACGGTCGCTGCGACTGTTGTCGGGTGCGTAGCGGGCGTGGAGCTGGGGGGCGGGTTTTACTTCGAGATCCGTTTACGCCAGCGAGCCACCGCGATTATCGACCAGATCGCCTCGACGACGCCGAAGGGCCATGCACCTTGTAGAAATCCGTAGGCTGACGCGAGACCGCAAGCTGCAGCGAATGCGAGGATGAACCCGGGGCCGTGGTCTTCGAGCGCATAGAACAGCAGCATCGCCGAGACAGCGAAAATTCCGAACGCGGTTATGCCGTCCAAGCCATGCTCCTGTTTTCTCAAGGCTTGCGCCATACACAGCTCTGGAACATGTCGTAACGACATTTCAACGATCCCTTAAGCGCCTTTCAGCCTCTGAACGGCATGGTGCTCCCACGATCACGCGTGTTTGGAGCCGTTCCCGATGACATTGAAGCGCCGCCTGTGCACTGCCGCCGTGCTGGTTTGCTGTGCACCTGCCATGGCCCTGGCCGACCCGCAGACTGCAGCCGCACCGGCGGAGCACCCGGCTGCGGCACCCGTCGTGGTGGTGCCGACCGATGCATTGCCGGTCGCGGCGATCAAACAGGTTGTGCCGCCCAAGCCGACCATCACGCTGCATGCAAAAGCCGATCTTGCCCAACAGATCCTGACCGTAACAGAGCGTGGGCGCGTCGTCGGGGTTTGGAAAATCTCGTCCGGCACCGAGGATCACGCCACGCCCCGCGGCATTTTCCAGCCGGAGTGGACGTCGAAAATGTGGTATTCGCGCACGTACGACAACGCGCCCATGCCGCACGCCGTGTTCTTCAAAAATGGCGCCGCCATCCATGCGACACAGGCCGTCGGGAGGCTGGGTCGGGCGGCATCGCATGGTTGCGTGCGTTTGGCCCCGGTAAATGCCGAAACCTTCTATAAGCTGGTTCTGCGTCACGGGCTGGTTCACACCCGCATTTCGGTGTTCGGCACGCCCGTGTACGCCCGTCCGGTTGCGGCTCGAACCGACTCCTTGGCCGTCCAGCGCAGTGCAGCGTATTCGACGCGCGGGGTGCCACCGACAGCCGGCGTCACTCGGAATGTTTACGCGATAAAAGCCTCAGAAATGCCCTGGAGCGGCCGGCCGAGTGCGCCAGTCCGCACGGCCCATACGTCTTCCGGCAGTGTTTTCGTCACTGCGCCGCCGCGCGCCTTCTATCCACCCGTTCGCTACTACTGATCCCAATTCACCGGTCCATAAGTGGTGCGACAGATCGAACACGACGTCGCGAACACTTTTACGTCATATGATCACACCACTAGACCGCATTTGGTCGAAACGTGTAAAGGTAGCCGCCAATTGAAGGGCTGCCGCGACGTGTGCGTCGGCACCTCCGGGTCTTGGCGTATCGGAACCTACTGATGTCACCGAGTTTAAAGGTTGCAGGGGCGGCGCTGGTCGTTGTCGCCGGTTTGGTTTTGTGGTCCGGCGGGCCCGACAAGGCGACATCGACGGCGCAACGCTGGATGGCGCAGCTCAAATCCGACAGTTCGGCGTCTATCAAACCCGCCACGCAGGCCGCGCCCACGAAAGCGCCGGGTGCCGGCGGCCCCGCTGTCGTATCAGTTTCCAAGCCGCTCGTTCGCCCCGTCACCGAATGGGACGAATATACTGGTCGTTTCGATGCGACCGACGCTGTCGAAATTCGCACGCGCGTATCCGGCTTCCTGGTCGACATTCATTTCAAAGACGGCCAGCAAGTCAAAAAGGGCGACAAGCTCTACACTCTGGACTCGCGGCCGTTCGATCGTGCTCTCGATCAGGCGCGCGCCGAGCTCTCGCAGGCGATTACGAAAGTGGAAAGCACGACCCTCGACGTCGAACGCGGTAAGCCTCTGATGGATCGCAAGATCATGTCGGAAAAAGTTTTCGATGATCGTGCGAATGCGCTGCGCGAAGCTCAATCCGCCGTGAAGACGTCGGAGGCGAAGGTCAAGACTGCCGAACTCGACGTCAGCTCGACCGTTATCGCGGCGCCCTTTGCCGGACGTATCTCCCGCAGCAACGTGCCGATCGGTGCGTGGATCTCGGCTGGTGCCGTGGCCAACTCGACACTGCTCACCACCGTGGTGACGGAAGACCCTATTCACCTCTATTTCGACGTCAACGAGAACAACTGGCTCAAGTACCGACGACTGGCAGAGCAAGGCAAAGAGGCCGGCGTTGCCCGTCTCGGCTCCAAGGTCGAGCTGGCACTACCTGACGAGAAGGGCTTCCCCACCAAGGGCACGATCGATTTCGTCGACAATCGCCTGGATCTTGCGACCGGCACCATGCGCGCACGCGCCATCGTCGAGAACAAGGCCGCCCTCTACTCCGCCGGCATGTTCGCCCGCGTCCGTGTGCAGGGTTCCGAGGCCTATGAGGCAGTCATGGTGCCGGATGATATCATAGGTACCGATCAGACGACCCGGTTTGTCTTGACGGTTGCAGAAGATGGCACGGTCGGCCGCAAAACCGTGACGCTTGGGCCGATCACCAATGGTCTGCGCGTGATCAAGCAAGGCCTGACGGCAGAGGATGTCGTCGTGGTGAAAGGCCTGCAGCGCGCGCGGCCGGGCAGCAAGGTCGCTGCCAAGGAAGAGCAGATCCGTGTTGCGCAAACGCAAGTTGCTGTGCCTGCAGGCGCTCTGCTGCCCGCTGCCGCGGCCGCCGGAGCGGCCACAACTCCCTCAGCCATGCCTGCGACAGCCCCGGCCGCTGCTGCGACGTCGTCGAAGAAGAAGTGAACTGAGCGTCCTAGACTATTTGCCGGCAGCCGGTCGCTGCGTGAACGAGTGAGTGGACGAAACGATTATGCGCTTCAGCCATTTTTTCATCGCCCGACCGATTTTCGCCGTCGTGGTTTCGCTCTTCGTCACTATTATCGGTGCGATCGGCTATATCGGACTGCCGGTCAATCAGCTTCCCGATATCATTCCGCCGACGATCATCGTTTCGACCAGCTACCCCGGTGCCTCAGCACAAACCGTCGCCGACACCGTGTCCGCGCCGATCGAGCAGGAGATCAACGGCGTCGAGAACATGATCTACATGTATTCCCAGTCGACTAACGACGGGAACGTGTCGATCGTCGTCACTTTTGACATCGGCGTCGACATCGACCGTGCCCAGGTGCTGGTTCAGAACCGCGTCTCGAGCGCCGAGCGCCGCCTGCCCGATGAAGTCCGACGCAGCGGCTTGCTGGTGCGGAAGCGGTCGCCCGACCAATTGCTCAATATTCATCTGCTCTCGCCCGACGACAGTCTCGATCAGGTTTATATTTCCAACTACGGGCTGCTGAACGTGCGCGACCGTCTCATGCGGATCGATGGCGTCGGCGACGTACAGATGTTCGGGGCTCGCGAATATTCCATGCGCATCTGGCTCGATCCAGAGCGCATCGCCTTGCGCAATCTCACTGCCGAGGAGGTGCTGACCGCATTGCGCAGCCAGAATATTCAGGTCGCCGGCGGCAATCTCGGAGAACCTCCGATCGATGGCAAAACCGCCTTTCAGGTGTCGTTGCAACTGAAAGGTCGGCTCCGCACCGCAGAAGAGTTTAACGACGTCATCGTCAAAATTGCGGCCGACGGTCGCGTCGTTCGGCTCAAGGACATCGGTCGCGCCGAAATGGGCGCACTCAGCTACAGCTCCTACGGCTATGCCGACCGCAATCCTGCGACCGTGCTCGTGGTCTCGCAGCAAACCGGCTCCAATGCACTGACTGCCAGCAACGCGGTCAAGGCGTCCATCGCCGAGATGGCCAAGAGCTTTCCAAAGGGCCTCGAGTACCGCATCACCTACAACCCGACAGAATTCATCGAGGTCTCGATCAAGGAGCTTTACAGCTCGATCATCGAGGCGGTTTTGCTGGTCGTCCTGGTCGTGCTGCTGTTTCTGCAAACCTGGCGCGCGACAGTCATTCCGGTGGCAGCGATCCCGATCTCGTTGATCGGCACCTTCGCAGTGATGCAAGGTTTCGGCTTTTCGCTCAATATGCTGACGCTGTTCGGTCTGGTGCTGGCTGTCGGCATCGTCGTCGACGACGCCATCGTCGTCGTTGAAAATGTCGAGACCAAACTCAAGGAAGGCATGAGCCCGGTCGAGGCCGCCAAAACGTCCATGGACGAAGTCGGCGCGGCGCTCGTCGCCATTGCGCTTGTGCTGTCGGCGGTGTTCATCCCGACCGCGTTCACCCCTGGTATCACCGGGCAGTTCTACCGTCAGTTCGCGGTCACCGTGGCCAGCGCCACCATTATCTCGGCTTTCATCTCGTTGACGCTGTCGCCGGCATTGGCAGCCCTATTGCTGAAGCCGCATGAGCATCACCCCAAAGTCACTTTCATGTCGGTGCTGAGCGCGCCGCTGCGCCTTTTCTTCAAGGGCTTCAACTGGGCATTCGACAAGTTCGCCAATGCATATGCCGTGTTGGTGCGGGCTATGGCGCGCGCGTGGCCGGTTATGCTCGCCGCCTACGTTGGACTGATCGTCTTTGCCGTCTATTTCGTGCCGTCGATCCCGACCGGGTTCATACCTGACATCGATCGCGGCATCGCCATCGTTTCATTGCAGCTGCCGTCAGGTTCGGCGCTGGGTCGTACCGACGAAGTGGTGCGCAAGGCGAACGAGATCATCCTGAGCACGCCGGGGGTCAAATACACCAACGGCTTCTCCGGGCGCAACGGCTCGACCTTCACCA
>JANYHG010000096.1 GCA_025359165.1 Hyphomicrobiaceae bacterium | reverse complement strand
GGACGAGATTGAGCAAGATGAACGGGTAGGCGTCGAAGGCGCGCTGTTCGCCCAGGGCCACGTTGATCGCCATCCAGATCACCAGAACCGCGCCGAATGCGATCAGGAATGCCCAGCTGCCGCCGAAAGAGGCCAGATGGTCCGATAGGCGTTGGCCGAAGGTGCGTTCCTCCTCGAAGTCGTCTTCGACGTTCTCGGCAATGGTATCGTGATTGGCGATACTGCTTGCGACCTGCCGTTCAAGTTCGGTGAATTCGCCGTGTTCGCTTTCGAGCAGATCCTCGACATATTTCATCCGATACTTGGCGAGCGTGGTGTTCGATATCAGCGCATCACCGCCGAGATCGGGGTGTTCCTTGCGAATGCGATCGGCCAAGCTCGGACGTACGGCATCAAGCGGCACGAGATCGCGTTTGCGATTGGGCAAACCAGATATCGCACAGGTGTTCTTCTGCGGATCGGCCATGCCTACCGTCGTGTCCATGTCCGTGTATTCGGACCCGGAGTTCGTCGTCGTGTTCGTCGAGGCGTCGGTCATGGAGGCTGTCCAGACAGTGTTTGTGAAAGTTCCTGAAGATGCGTAGTCGCGGTTTCCGGCAGAAAATGCCACCAAAAGAAGCCGAGAGCGACATCCGATCCTGTAAGATCGGATGATGCACTGGCGTTGAATTGTTTCGGTGGCGACGTGTCGTTGTGTATTCAACGCGCGAAGCACAAAAATACAGCCCAAAACATAGTATAGGCAAAACTATGTGACGTTCGAGTGACATGTTGCATCAGGTGGAGCCGCATGTGCATCGTCGATGGAGGGCCCAACGCATCCTCGCCATGTTTGCAATTCACACGCGGGACGGTATCGGCGACTCATCGGCAAGGCGTCGTGCGGCTCGGATACGCAGGCGACATGATCAGTCAGACACGGGGAGGTGAGGTTGCGGGTATTCTTCTGGCGGAAGAAGGCGGAGGGGTTCGACTGGCACGCCTACGTGCGCACGACCATCAAGTTGCGCCGCGAACACCGACGCGCACGGTTGGAAGATATCGGACGCGTCGCCGCCGAGCAGGCTAAAGCGGTCGGCGGCGCTGCCGTGCAGGGCGTGGCGGACGCTGCGAACAGCGGTTCGCGCGCAACGGCGGCCGCCTGGCGGGCGACGCTCGCTAAACCTGCCGTTGCACTACCGGTTGCGTTGTGTGGTCTGATGGCGCTGCTGTCTGGTGCCTATCGCTGGTCGACGATCGCTGCGGACGCGCAGGCACTGTTGCCTTTGGGGTTGGGACTTGTCGTCCTCGTGTTGCTGGTGCCGCTTGTGGTGCCCATCGCCGTGTCACGCCCTGTTAAGGGTTTCAGGCCGCTTTCGTTTCGGATGTCGCAGACGGCGGTCTCGTACATGGCCGTTGCGGGGGCGGCATTGCTGTTGGGATGGTTCGCCTGGGGGCGCGGCGGGATGGAGGCTGTCGGCGTCAGCGGGGGCATTGTCTCCGGAACCGAAGGCACGGCCACCGTTCTGGATGGTCGTGCAACTGTGTTGTCAGGTGAGATGATCCGTCTGCAGGGACGCTTGCTGCACCTTTCTGGCATCGAAGCGCCAGATCAGTTGCAGACGTGCATGCGCGCGACGAAGCAGACGTGGCGGTGTGGTGAGGCCGCGTTTGCTGCACTCGACCGCCTGGCCCGCGCCAAGCCCTTCCGCTGCGTGACGCAGGGTGGGCCGAATACGCAGGGACGTACCGAAGCGAGTTGTACGATCGACGGGCGCGACGTCGCTGGCGAACTCGTCAAAGAGGGGCACGTTTTTGCGACGGCGAGTTTCTTCGGTGGTTATTCATCGCTCGAGTCGTCGGCGCGGCGCGCGGCGCAGGGCGTGTGGTCGGGCGACGTCGAACGACCCAATGAGTTTCGCTCGAAAGCTTGGGCTGCCGCAAAAGCCAAAGCCCCCGACGGTTGCCCGATCAAAGGGCGGATCAGTTCCAACCGTAAAACGTACCTGATGCCTTGGACGCCGGGCTACTCGGAAACGACAGTGCGCGCGAACCGGGGCGAACGGTGGTTTTGCGACGAAGCCGAAGCGCAGAATGCCGGGTTCAGTTCGTCCCCGATCGGACGCCAAGTCTCCAAGTAATTGGCTCGCTACCGGTCGCGCTGTGAACTCATGCGCACCAAATACTTCAAAAATAGTCACCTGGGCCGAGGTGTTGTCACGATTTTTGCAGGTCTTTTTAAACCTCTGTGAGAGCCCGCGTACCGATCTCTGCGCTCTCGTGGGTAGGGAAACGATGCGGATTGTCTTCTACGAGGGGCATAATGGCGAATTGGATCATAGACGATTTTGGCGACGAATTCAGGTCTGAAGCTCCGGAATATACTCGCAGACTTGGATACACCGTCGGGGGACCTGCAGCCGAAAACTATGCGATCGAGAATATGGGGCATGTAGGTATCGCGGATCGCGCCGGGTGCATTCACGTGCGATGTCGCCCGATGCTAATGCCGGACAAGACCATCTCGGCGCTGCTGTATTGGCTCCTCGATCGAGGGGACAAGCAAGTGGTGGTGTCCTGGCTGGATGATATCTGGCATATGGAGCGACCTATGACGATGAGGCTTGCGGTGGCCTTTCTCGGGCATTTGCTGGATCAGCGGACACTGCAGAAATCGCCGGCCGATGCGAGATTGCTGTCGCAGCTATCAGAAAGAGTTGCCGAGCGTTGGCCCAGTATCGCCAGTGACACCGTTCAAGCGGCCAATGCCGGCTGCGCCGCCGAGACGCGCCGGCGGACGCTCGACGACATGTACAACGGCCGGTGGACTGTTCTCGATCTCGACCTTCCAACGCGTCGTCTGCGGAATGCGGAACTCGGAGGTGGTTATCCACCCCTCGTTCCCGGCTTGATGCACGAACGCAGCAGTTTCAATTTCGAAGGCGTGGGCGATCATGCCTATAAAGAGTGGGTCCTGCAAAACTTTGTCGACGTCGCGACAACGAATAAACCGAAGTTCGAAGACGTCGACGCCATCGTGAGTTGGCCACGTATCGGGGACATGAGAACGCGATACTGGCGAGCAGTCATTCCGTTACAACGAAACCGCGATTCATGCCGATTGCTGTCGGTTTCCGGAAGCGACAGCAGCATCGATCTTCGGCCAAATCTCGTCCAGGTACGTTGCTAAGCCTTCGGTGAATTCATCTCTCGTCATGTAGAGGATAGTGAGATCGGCAGCCTGTTTGCCGTGTGACGTCACGATCAATGACGACATCGAATGCGGATAGCCGTAACGCTGAAAAAGTCCCGTGCCGACGGTGCTGTGCTGAACAGACCCCAATAAGTACGACGGATTCCAGAGGGTCAGAAGACAAGCATTGATGATGTAGCCGAAAATCGATGCAAATCTGCCGCCGCGTGCGTCTGGATGGACCCAGAGTGCGCCGACATAACCGAGCAGGCCATGCATGTCGTAAGCGAACGATTGACTCATACGGGTTTCGATCTGCTCGACATTCTTGTCGGGTCGGATGGACGCGAAGCCGCCGGCGTTGACGATCGATCCGAACGATTCGCGCGATGCATCGAAGGGCTTGGCGCAGATGCAAATCTTTATTTCGCCGCTGGCGTCGTAGCCGGCGAGGCAGAGCGAACCCTGGGGGATATCGGCGAAACGCGGGTCGAACATGGGGTTGAAGGAGCCCCAATTGTCTGGATTGCGTTCGCTCAAGGAAACAAGTTCCTCGAAGGTGATGAAGGCGAGCGAAATGCCACGTTCCTGGAGACGCCGCACGGCGCTGGGGAAGAAGCGCCCGAGAAGGCCAGGTGGGCCGTGGTGGACGCGGAAGGACTCGAGAAACGGGACGCCAGTGCGGGGTTGCCGGGATGCCAGAGATGAAAATGCAGACCGGTCTTCAGACATACTAAACCTCAATCGTTGTCTCAGTGCGTGGCAGAATTAGACAACCACCCGTTGCGATTGTCCATATGGTTCGTGGCGGTAATTTGTTCAGTATAGTGCTTAAAATGAAGATCGTTAATTCACAGGTGATGGCATGGACGATGCCGCTGACATCAGGATCGGTTCAAAAGTGCGGTCGTTGCGCGAGGATGCGCAGATGTCGGCATTGGAACTCGGAGCCCATTTGGAGATCGACGCGGAAGCGGTGCTTTCGATCGAGCGCGGTGTGATGCGGGCGGGGATTACGTTGCTCGACCGCTTGGGCGCAATCTTCGCGGTCCCGGTATGGTCATTTTTCGAGGCGACGACGGAGACGTCTGCGGCACAGTGCGCAACGTCGTATCGACAGTAGTCAGCCGGCCTTGGACATTTTCTATTTTACAGCTTCCTTGATCATGACTTCGCTGCCGAGCGTGAATTCATCGGCGCGCGGTTTATATGTGAGGCCCTTTCTCAACGCCCAGGTCTGGACAGGGTAATAGATCGGGATAATCGCAGTATCTGAAATAGAGAGTACGCTCGCCTGCATCAAAAGCTCGGCGCGTTGTGGGACATCGATCATCGACTGAGCGGCCTCGATCAACGTATCGACATCGGAGTTCGAATATCGGCCGCGGTTTGCTGCGCCCGTCCCCGTACTCGCATTGACGCTGTGGACCAGCGCAGCGAGAGAATCGGAGACTTCGCCGGTGCCTGAGCTTCGGCCTGCCAAGATCACGGAGAACTCAGGTCTACCTTTGTCTCCCGAAGTCGCGCGGGCGAAGAATTGCGCGGGCGGCAGCGATTCCACCGTCGCGTCGATGCCGCTACGCTGAAACATCTGCGCCAACGCCTCCGCGACCTTCACATCATTGGTGTAGCGACCGGCGGGGGAGTGAAGCGTCAATTTGAAGCCAAGTGGCAAACCTGCTTCGGCGAACAGTTTTTTTGCGCCTTCCGGATCGTAGGCGGTCGGCTTGATGGTGGGCGAGGTGCCAAAAAATCCGGGTGCCAGAAATTGGCCTGCCGGAATTGCGGCACCGCCCATGACGCGTGCGACGATCGCATCGCGATTGATGGCCTTCGAGAGTGCCAAACGCACACGTTTATCGCGCAACGGATTTGAAACCGGTGTGCCGTCTTTGGCGGTAATGAAGGGGGTCGTTTCGCGAAATTGGTCCATGTGCAGATAAATGACGCGCTGCGTCACGGCCTGCACCATTTCGACTTTCTGATCCTCCTTGAGACGCCCGAGCGCGGCGGTGGGGACATCCTCGATCATGTCGACATCGCCAGACGTGAGCGCCGCGACGCGTGTCTGGTCATCGGGGATCGGCCGCAGAATAATGCGGTCCCAAGGCGGTTTGCCGCGCCAATGCGTGTCGTTGCGGGTGACGATCAATTTTTGACCGCGCACGAACTCTGCGACTCTATATGGCCCGGTGCCGATGGCCGCTTTACCGCTGTTATAATCGTCGGTCTTGGCGACAGAACCGCTTTTACGCGACACGATCATGACGCGCGCGAGATTATTCAGCAGTAACGGGTCGGGAGCCTCGGTCGCGATGTCGATAGTCAGGTCGTCGATCTTGCGGATAGCCCGTCCTTTGACGGCGGAGGCGTAACTCGAGGGACTGCCCGGGACCGTCGGCGCGCGTTCAAACGTGAATACGACATCGTCCGACGTGAATGCCGAGCCATCGTGCCACAGCACCTGCGGCCGCAATTTGAAGCGCCAGGTCCTGTCGTCGAGGCGAGACCAGGATTCGGCCAACGCCGGTTGTAATTCACCCTTGTCGTTGGGCATCACCAAGCGCTCGTAGATGTGCGAGAGAGCGCTGTCGTTTGGTGTCAGATTATGGAAATGCGGGTCCAGGGACGTTGGTTCGGCGAGCAGGCCAATCCGCAGATCTTCAGCGGTAGCAGCGCTTGTCGCGAAACCTACCGACGTCACCATCAAAACAAGCAGCGCCCATCGTGCGCGTGCCATCCGTTCCTCCGCAAGCGGACACGTTGTCTGCGGGGAACGTAGCAAGCGAACGACGACCGCGCCACATGACTTTAAGGCGATTGACCATAGCCGAGGCGCGACCTTGTGGCGAAGTCATGTGGCGGCCAGCTTTACCAGCTACGGCGTGGGCCGGTGTCGATATGAAATAGTCCACCGCCGTAGTGTTTGAGGCCGCCGACGCCGCCGTTCGAGGACAAGTAGGCGTAGACCGCGCCAGTGCTGCCGTGCGTGCGAAAATCGACTGCCTCACCGCTCAGGTGGTAGCTTTTTCCGGCACCGCCTGCGGCGCGATTGGAGGCACTTGATCGGCAGGTGGACGTGACGGTAACAGGCCCAAACGTCGATGCGATCGCATTCAGAACGCCACGCAAGGCACCGGGTACGCAGCCCGACGACGCCTGCCAAGAGATCGAGCCGCCCGAAAGTGAGGGTCGGCGCGCCGACGAGCCTGCCTGCGAGTCCTCTGATTTCGGGCCGCCCAAATTCGAACGACCGGCCCGTTGAAATTTCGACTTCGCCGATGGTTTCGACGAGGCCGTGGACCGGGCGAAGGTTTGCTCAGTCCAGTTCTGGTTGTCTTCGGCCGTGGCTGGAGCGGCAGAAATGGCCGCAGCGACGATCACCACGCATGCCGTCACCGCACTTGCGGTCGCCGAACGATACCCACGAAGCGCGGTAGCCGCGCGCGGAAGCTGCTGTCTCATAAGAAGTCCCCAATACGCTGCGATGCAGCAATCGGGGGCTCAAATCATGTGCGTCGCATTTTGGCACGATCAACTGACGGTTAATGTTAACGGCGGCGTGGCAAACAGCCGTCGAGACAAGCCCCGACGGCTCACTTTTCACCAGCTGCGGCGCGGGCCGGTATCGATGTGAAATAGACCGCCACCGTAATGCTTCAGACCGCCGACGTTGCCATTGTCGCGCAACGAGGCGTAGACCGCCGAAACGTTGGATTGTACCCGAAAATCAACCGCTTCGCCTTTCAGATGATAAGACTTGGGCGCACCGCCGACCGATGCATTGCGGGAACGGCTGCGGCACGTCGAATTGACGGTGACCGGACCGTAGTTGGACGCCAGCCTGCGGATGATGCCGCGGAGTGTGCCGTCGAGGCAGCCAGCGTCGGCCGTCCAATTGACGGATCCGCCGGACAGACTGCGGCGTCGTGATTTTTCGGATGCGTCCGACTTCGACGTCTTGAGGCTTGCGAGACGGACTTTGGGGGCCTCAGGACGAGCTTCCGACGACGTCGGCAACTTGTTGCTGGTCGCTGTCGGCTGCTCGACAGCCGCGATGTCCACGGGGCCTAGCGAAGCAACGCGGATGCGATTGCGGTTGACGTGGTTCTCGGCGGACTGTGCGCCTTTGGCGATCCGGTCTGTCAGACTGTCGGCTTTAGATGCAAATGCGGGTGTAGTGGCAAATACCATTCCGACGACAATCGTCATCGATTTGCAAAATCGAGTCATTTCGAACTCCATTGGGAGCGCAATCGTGTGTGCCGTAAAGAGCCGGCGCGATTGCGACCTGCGTTAGGGTTAACTGTACAACAGGGGCTCCCTACAAGGGATGCAGCGGTCGCGGCACCTCGTATCAAAAGACTTGGTTAATTCAGAATTGGAGCGGTTGCGGCGACAGCGAATGCTGCACTCGCGAAAAGCTTTTTACTTCAGTATTTTGTCTTTGCCGGCTCATTCGTTCGGTCAGGAAGGATGATACGAAAATGAGCGCCGGCATGGGTTACGGCACTATCGGCAGCATCATCGACAAGCGTTATTTCGCCGCCATGGGCCGCGACGATCTCGCTGGCAATGGCTAGTCCGAGACCGGTTCCACCGCGCCGCGTCGAGCCTTGAAACGGCTGGAAGAGAGTAGCCCGCGCCTTGGCCGGTAATCCGGGACCATCGTCACGCAAATGAATTTCGACCGAGCCTGCGGCCCTGTAGGCTTCGACCGCAATGGTGTGGGCGGGATGGTTGTTCGGTGTCGGCGTCGACATGGCATCGAGCGAGTTGCGCACTAGGTTCGACAAGACGCGATAGAGTTGATCGCGATCAGCATCGATCGTCAAATTTTCAACTATTTCAATTCGATATTCGACCTCTGAGCGCGGAAGACCAAGACCTTCACCGACTTCCTTGAGAAGTGCGTAAAGCTTTACGCGTTCGCGCCGGGGTGCTGGTTCGGCAGCGCGGCCGAACTGCAGCGATTCGTTACAGAACTTGATGGCCCGATCCAGCGACGCGATGAGTTTGGGAGCAAAACGCTGCACTTGCGGGTCGGGCAAACTCGTCAAGCGATCCGACAGGAGCAAAGCATTGGCGAGCAGATTGCGCAGGTCATGATTGATCTTGCTGACAGCCAAGCCGAGCGCGGCCAAACGGTTTTTCTGGGCCAGCATGCTGTGCAGTTCACTCTGCATGTGCGCCAATTCCGCTTCGGCGAGGCCGATCTCGTCGTTGCGCCGGGAGGGAACGACGATGCGGCTGGCATCTTCGGGACGGGCGCTGAAGTTCACCATCGCCTGTGTCAGCCGCTGCATCGGGACCACCAGCAGTCTGTTCAGAGCCATGTAAACTGCGACGGCCGTCAGTAACGAGATCATGACCGAAAGGACCAGAACGTTCAGGGCATGCTGCACCATGGCCTGCTTGAGTGGGCGCAACGGCATGACGATCTCGATCAGTTCGCCGGCCCCCATGCCAGGCTCACCAACGACCCGAATGTGAGACCGCTCGTCGGCGACGAATACGACGAGCGCGTCGCGTATGAGGGCATAGATGTGGCCGGGAGAACGCCGGATGCTCGTCGTGCGACCGTCACCGCGCAAATCGAAGGTCATCGAAACCGGCGTCTCGATCGGTTCGCTAAGGATCAGACGACGCTGATTGCTGCGTTTCAGCGCGACCATTCGTACCTTGGTCGAACTGAGCAACTCCTGACGCAGGAGTTCCGGAAGATCGCCATCCGGTGCGGCCTCGGCGACCAGGGCTGCGACCTGCGCGAGATTGAGCCGGTCGATCAACCAATTCAATCGAAAGAATGCCAGCGACGGCACGAAAATGAGGACTTCGGCCAGCATCACGAAGAGAACGGTAAGCAGCAGCAATTGCGACGACAAACTGCCACGCTTCGGCGGAGCCGATGCCGAGGGATTGGATCTTACAATGTCGATGTCAGGACGTGTATCCAAGGGAAGTCCGAACCGAGTTTTTTTCAGCTTCGCCTTGGCTGCGCACGTCGAGCGAAGATCTGTGTTAGCCGAATTTTCTCAGTAGTGCCAACAGCTTCTGCACTGCTGGCCGACGAGCGTCCGAGGCGAGCGCGCCGTAGGCCGCTCGCTTCGAGATTTCGCCAAGGGTCGGATAGGGCGAAATGCAGTTCGTCATCGCCTTTATATTCAGGCCTCTCGACAGTGCCAGCGACCAGAGCTGAATCAATTCACCAGCCTGGGCGCCGACAATGCCCGCGCCAAGGATGATGCCGCGCTTATCGCAGACGACTTTGATCAGACCATTTTCGACGTGGTCCGCGACCGCCCGGTCGTTGTCGAGGTAGGGCCACCGATAGATCACGACCTTGCCGTGCGCTGCACGCGCTTCGGTTTCAGTCAGGCCGACCTGGGCAATTTCGGGATCGGTGAACGTCACCCGCGGAAGCTGATCGACCTTGACCCGGGCGGGGAGCCGGAACAAAGCGCGCCGCACCACGATGCCGGCATGGTGATTGGCGACGTGAGTGAACTGAGCGCCCGTCACGTCGCCGATCGCGTAGACGCGGCGGTTCGATGTCCGGAGGCTGGAACCGACTTCGATGCCGCGAGGGCCCGATTTGATGCCGGCTGCAAGTAGTCCGAGACCATCGACGTTCGGCTTTCGGCCTGTCGCGACGAGCAAATGAGTGCCAACGATGCGCGTGTCGCCGGCGTGGACTTCGATTGCGCCGGGGCGACCAGTGACGCGGTCCACCTTAGCATTCTCCAGGATGGTGATCCCCTCGGCCCGGAGGCAACGCAACGCGACCAACGTCAATTCGGGGTCGTCTTTGGCCAGCGCCATGCGGTCTTCGACGATCGAGACCCGAGCGCCGAGCCGCCGATAGGCCTGCGCAAGTTCGACGCCGATCGCGCCGCCGCCGACCACGATCAAGTGTCCGACGGGTTGATCCAGATTGAAGATGCTCTCGTTCGTCAAGTAAGGTACGTCGTTCAATCCCGGGATCGTCGGGATCGAGGGCGACGAGCCCGTGGCAACGACAAAGCGACGCGCGCGGACGAGAACGTCGCCGGCTTCGACGGTCGATTTATCGACAAAACGGCCGGCGGCTTGAATGACCTCGACGCCCATAGCTTCGAAGCGAGCGACACTGTCGTTTGGCGCAATCTTGCCGATCACGCCCTGGATGTAGGATCTGACGTGTTTGAAATCTATCTCAGGCTCGCGGGCGCGAATGCCCATGCTGGCGCTGGTGCGTATTTGATACGCACGCTTGGCGACCGCTATCAGCGCCTTTGACGGCACGCATCCGGTGTTGAGGCAGTCGCCGCCCATCTTGTGTTTTTCGATCAACACGACCGATACGCCGAGGGCCGCTGCAGCGGCGGCGACGGACAGCCCGCCGGACCCGGCTCCAATCACGCAGAGATCAGGTGTACGGTCGCGGGACGCGCGTGTCCGAACCCCACCTGCGGTGTTCTGTAACGTATTGATAATACGTGCTGTTGTCGGGTGAGCCGTCGCGTCTCGGTTCGCGCTAGGTAACATATCGGCGCCTCCAGATTTTGATCCCGATGGGGATGAGTGCCAACATGCTGAGCAACGCAAATGCGACTTTGAGTTGAGGGGTAAGTAGCGTGTTCGGCTCCAGCGTCAAAGGGCAATTGGCGGTGACGGCTGCCGTCAGGCATCGAGCCTGTACCGCTCTTGCGGCGGCGACGGCGCTATCCAAACCGGCGCCGGCCGAGCTGAATGCAAACGATGCAGGCATGATACCAAAAAAGGTGCCCAGCAGATAGGTGCGAAAGCGGATGCCGAGAAGGGCTGGGACGATGTTGACGACGAAAAATGGAACGACGGGGGCCAAGCGCAGAAAGAGCATGTAGCTGCCAGCATTCTCGCAAAATCCGGCCTGCATCTTGGCGACATGAGGTCCGACGCGGCCTGCCAATACTCCGCCCGCTGCCGTGCGCGCGATCAGAAACACGATGCAGGCCCCTGATGTTGCTGCAAACACTGCAGCGATGCCGCCGACAAGTGTGCCGAACAGCAGGCCGCCGGCGACCGTCAAAACGACTGCGCCTGGCAGCGAGACGGCTACCGCAGCAATGTAGGCGAGGACGTAACCGGCCAGTGCAACCGTGTAGTGGTTTGCAACCGCCGACTGAATCGATTCTCGAAATTCGACGATGGTGGACAGCGAGGCGTAGCGATGCACGCCGCTGGCGAGTATGAGCATCAGCCCGCCGACCGCTATCGCCAAAGGCCACAAGCGGGGCTTCTTTTGGAGGGCAGTCGGTGGCTGTGAGGATGACATTCCGACCTTGGTCCTCGACACAATATCCGACCTCATACCGGCGGTCAGAATTTTCTGGCTCCATCACAAAAATCGAGGCGCCGGTATTTCTCTTTTGTTTGCGCGCGACCGCCCCACCAAACCCGCGCGCGTCTACCGACGCTGCTGCGGGAGGTTGTATGGTAGCGCTGTTCGGGGCTCAAAGCGAAATCACGTTCCCGCGGTCAGAAATTTTTTGCCGATTGCTGCGGCGTGGGCACGGTTGTTCGCACCGATCGCCTTCAAGATCGTGGCGACATGCATTTTAACAGTGCCTTCGGCGACGCCGAGTTGACGTCCGATCGCCTTGTTACTCAAACCTTCGGTGATGAGTTGCAAGACTTCACGTTGGCGTGGCGTCAGAACCTCGGACGAAGGTTCGCTCGGCTCGGCGAAACCGGCGACGGGGGGTTCGTCTGTCAGTATCGCCAAACACGGTGGTACGTATATCTCACCCGCCAGAACATGCCTGATGCGTTCCAGCACCACTTCGGTGCGTTCCCTTTTGACGATGTAGCCGTGCGCACCGGCCTCGAGCGCGGCAAGAATGTCCGTTCTGGATTCCGATCCGGACAGCACGATGACACGGACATCGGGTCGCTTGATGCGCAGTTTCGCGAGGTCGCGCGTGCTCGCCATTCCCGGAACACGGAGATCGCAGATGGCCAGGAAAACGTCGGGATCGTCGAAGTGCTGGAGTGCTTCGTCGAAGTGGCCAGCCGCCAATACTCGCGAGTCGACGAATTCTTGCAACAATACCTGGGCAATACTGTTGCGGATCAGTTCATGGTCGTCGACGACGAGGATGACGCCCCGGCGCGCTGTCACAGACTTGTCGGTGCCGTCGGCGTTGCCATCGTCGGCAATTGTGTCGGCATCATTTCGCACCATAACTGTCTCGATCCTGTGTATGCCGAGTTGATATGTTCACCATCTGTTTGACCGAACAGGTTCGGATCCGACAGGTCACGCCGCAGGGGGTCGCACGTTAACGCATCGAGGCATAAGTTAACGTACTTAAGGTGCATATGTCGTCCGATAAAGCCGTTCGGACGATGGAAACCACTTAAAGAATAGGTGCATCGTATTGAACTTCGATACGATAACGTGGGCGGCGCAATAAAGTTCACCTTAAAAATAAGATGCGGCCTATGCCGAAAGGATAGGCCTGTTAGTTTAGGTTCATGGAATTGCCGTTAACTTTCGGCCTAGTGCTCACGCTGTACGGACCAGTACGGGCTAACCTTCGGGCGAGACTTGGTCTAATTCATGAACTTTTAGGCAAATCGTTTGTCTGTCAAGCGTCTCAGTCTTGTATCCAAGTTCTGCGGCGAGGTGTCGAGCGTAGGTCGAGCAGAAGCCCAGTCCAGGGACGACACTTCTCGCGAGCGATGTCGGAGCGGCCGCTTTGACTTCCACAAAGATCCCATCGAGTTGCGTGCCTACAGGTGGCGGCGCGGTATAGTGGCACTCCAGATGCGCACCAGCACCGACTTGGCGACAATGAAATTCGATGCTGCCTGTCCGCGCCATGTGAGCGGTATTGATGGCCAACCAGCTTGTCAGCTTGCCCAACATGACCCGATCAGTGAAAATGCTGGTCGGCTCGATATGCGTTTCAACTCTGAGATGCGGATCGATCGCTGAAGCTGCCGCAGCCATCGCCAGGACCAAGGGCCCCAGAGCTGTCGGTGCCGAAACGGGCCGGACAGTACCGGCGTCGAGTTTTGCAACGGTCGCCAGGTTCTCGATCATCGATTGAAGCGCCAACAGCGAGTCTTCCATCGACCGGGCAGCCCTCTGCCGTTGTGCGCGATCGTCCGTCGACGCAACAACGTGCGAGAGGAGCAACAGGGATTGAATGGGCTGACGCAGGTCGTGGGACACGCGCGTCCACAGGTTCTCGGATTTCGATTGTTTTTCGATCAAGGGTTTATACTCCCGTGCAGCGCGCGTACAGCGAAGCAATTCTCGTAACGACCTAGTCGCATGGCATTGGTCTACTCCCCAGCTTTTCCACAGGCCTTGTTGACGCTTAGAGTTAACGCGTCTGTTGGGGTCACGCTATCGTCAGCAACACAATTCGTGAATGTCTTGGCTGCGTTCAGTCCTGGCTGCGTTCAAGTGTGAGTGGGAGGGGTGTGATGTCGAGTTTGTTGTTGCCCGAACCGTTCGCATCGCACCAAGTGGCAACGTCCAGGCGTCATGCACTCGAATATCTCACCGACGACGGCCGGTGGTCGATATTGGCCAATCAGACCACACGTCGTGTAGTCAAAGCACATTGCGAACTCTTCTCGATCGATCAACTGGCGCGCAACTATTTCCTCGTCGAAAGCGGGGAATTGTTCGCCTACCGTCCCGGATCGAGCCGACAGAAGGCGGTCGTCAGAACGCTTCATGACGGAGATCTTTTTTCGTTCGAATGCGGCGAGCGTCACGCTGCCAATTGCGTCGCTACGATAGACAGCGTGATCAGGCAAATCGACCGACGCGTCTTGCAGACGTCGGCGCGGATGTCACGCGTGGTGGCGTGCATATTGCGAGCGATGCATGCCGCAGAATTGGAAATGATCCTCCAAAGTCTGCGCTGCGACGGTGACGTTGACTCTGGCGAAAAGCTGCCCTCGATCGTGGCCAGTTTCAGCTGCGCAGAGAGGGCGGTCGCCGAAGCCGCCACGGATAACGCCACGGAAAACGCCACGGAAAACGCCACGGAAAACGCCGTCGTCTTGCGGCCTGATTTCGGACCCAGACGGACGAGGAGAATTTGATGCGAACCAAGCGCGTGTCCAAGACAGCCGCTCTGACCGTCAGCGCTCGCCAGAACGCCGTCAGGACGGGTCGTGCGACTGTCGATCGAAGTGAGGCGCTTGCTGCTGAAGTTCCCGTCGCGAATGCGGAAGGCGTCGTCAAACGTTGGCAGGTCCGCAGGCGAGAATCAGCGGAAGCGCTGGCGTCGCTTGGATTGCAGGCCATGCATGCGCAATCACCCGGTCAGATGGTCGAAGTCTGGATGACGTGGTCACGGGGGGCCTTGGATAGAATGGTCGCCGACGCCAACGATCATCTCGCGCTCGGTAGGCTCGTGTCACAAAAACTGACGACGAACAGGACGGGGTTCGGCGCGGGATTGCCAAGGCGCTCGGATCCTGCCGCTGAACGGCTGTCCGGTGAAACGAACACTGCGGCGTGAACACTCAATAACGGTTCGCCCTTTGGAAACTCTCAGCTATCAGTTTGTCATTTGCCATCTGTATTCGATAAAGTCATGGAGGCTAGCGTGACTATTGCGATCGCGAGCGTAACAGGAAATGCCTTCCTTCAGGAAAAGATGGAAATCCACAAACGGGTTTTCGGTCGTTCCGTCGGCGGCAGCCAGAGTAGGGTCGAAGTGGCGCAAGAGGTTTTGAAGGGTCGGACCGTACTGCTGATCGAAGACTCGTGGCTGATTGCGCAGGGATACAAATCCCTGCTCGAAATGGCGGGCATGGAAGTGATCGGACCTGCGGCGAGTGTCGGAGATGCGGAGGAGCTGCTGAATTCGGACGTGAAGCCCGACTTCGCGCTCGTCGATATCAATCTCGAAGGCGGCGGCGACAGTTATGGGTTGATCGATGGCATGGTGCTGCGGGGCATTCCGGTCGTCATCATCTCTGGAATTGATGTCGAGGCGTCAGTTGCCACCAAGGTCGACTGTGTCTTGCCCAAACCGATCGGCGGCTCGACTTTGATGGCTACACTGCGACGCGTCGGGGCTGCGCGAAACTTGTCCCGGCCGGCGTGACGGCACCATCCGTGAAAGTGGGTCTCATGGCGGCGGCGCGGTCGCGGGTCCTGCGTGCATGACGATGAAGCGGGCCGGTATCTCGATGCGGCAACGTGCGCCGGTCGCGGCGATCTCGAATTCACACTTGCTTCCCTTAAGTTCATACGGAATGAGATCGCGGATGACGCTGGTGCCATAGCCGGTGCGGGTCGGCGCTTGAATGTCGGACCGTCCGTCTTCGGCCCAGGTAATCACAAGGGATTTTGGGAACGCGGTCCGAGTTTTCTCAGTTTCGACCCGCCAGCTGACCAGCACTTGTCCTGCCTGCGCAGTCCCGCTGGGAGACTGAGACAGTGCACCATATTTTGCGGCGTTCGTCGCCAACTCGCACAGCACCATCGCGAGCGGCTGCGAGGCGGACGGTTTCAAGATTACGTTGGGTCCCTTAGTCTTTGTGTTGTGGTCGTTGGAGAACGGTGCGAGCGCGTCTTTGACGATGTCGGTGACGCTCACGCCGACCCAGCCGGCTTTGCTCAAACGCGTGTGCGTGACCGACATAGACATCAAACGGTTTTCGAGTGCCTCTTTGAATTCGTCCAAGGTTTTGCTCTGTTCGTGCGAGCGCTGCATGACGATATGCAAATTCGTGAGTGAGTTTTTGACCCGGTGATCCAGTTCCCGGAGAAGCATCTGTTGTCGCTCCTCGGCGTTTTTTCGATCGGTAATGTCGAGAATGACGCCCAGTCCCTCGTAGTCCATGCCGTTGGCTGCCTGGTGTACGACGCCGCGGACCAGCAACCAACTGATCTTGTGGTCCGGCTTGACCACTCTGTATTCGAGTTCAATGTCCGATTTGTTGGCGATGGCACTATCGACGACTTGCCGCCATTTTTTCTGGTCGTCAGGATGGACCATGGCGAGAAGCTGTTCGAGGGACTTCTTCCAGTGCGCTTTTTCGATCCCGATGAGTTCCAGACCTTCGTCGGAGATGTCAGGCTCCAAGGTGGTGAAATCGAAATGCCACGTGCCCATGCGACCGGCAATGCACGCGAGCTTCATAAGCCGGTGGTTCTCTGCGAGACGCCGTTCAGCGACTTTACGTTCGGTGATGTCGAGATAGAAAGATACGACTGCCGGTCGGCCTTGCCATTCGGCAATATGCGCCGTGGCCGAAACGTAAATTTCTTGGCCGTCGCGCCGGAAGCCGCGCCAGCCAGGATGCGGTTTGACCTCTTGACCGGCGTAGACCGCACTGGTCCGGGCGCGCAGATGTTCGCGCTCTTCAGGGGCCACGAACGCCTCGAAGGCGGACTTGCCGATGAGGTCGTCCGCACTGGCGTAACCAAAAATACGCGCCATGGCCGAATTGGCATATACGATCTGCCCGTTCTGATGGATCCCGATGCCCTGAAGTGAACCCTCGACGACACTGCGGTAACGCGCTTCGGATATGCGGAGCGCCTCCTCAGCTGTCTTGCGATTAGTGATGTCGAGGCAGACCCCGAATACGCGCTCGGCGGTTCGCCCGTTCGGGGTGTCGGCGAATTGGAAGCATCCGTTCCAAATCATCCAGCGGATTTCACCGCCCGGGCGCACGAAGCGAAACTCCATGCTCAAGAGTCCGTCGCCGGAGGGATCCTGCGCGGCGTTGAACAGCTTCAAGATGCGCCCGAAGTCGTCGCGGTGGATGCGCTGGAAGGCCTGCTCGACTTTGACGACTTCGGCGCCGGGATAACCGATTAAGGCCGCCAATTCGGGCGAATAATGGGCCAGACCAGTCTTGGCGTCGATCGAAAATGTCCCGATCCCGCCGGCTTCGTTCGCCAGTCGCAGGCGTTCTTCGCTTTCGGCAACCTTACGCCGTGCGTCTTGCTCGACTGCCCGCAAGGTTTGATCGCAAACGGGAGGGGGTTGTGCGCCGGCGTCGATAAATATGATGCAGCACGATGGGGTCGCGTTTGGCCGAATGTCTGGGCGGACATGGACGGCAACGTAGCGCGTTTCCGTACCGATCGGGATGGCGACGGGCGGCAACAACGTAGGTTCGCCAGTGGCGAAGGCGCGTCGTATGGCGGGGTTAAGATCTGCAGAGAGTTCATCGCGTACGCGGAGATCCCCGCCGATCGCCCCGCCCCTCGGAGATAGCTGCAAATATTGTTCTGCCGCCGGCTCCGAGTGGATGACTTTGAAGTCGACGTCGATCACCACGAATGGCGCGTGCCATCGTGCGGGTGCGACCGCCGACAGGCCTACCAAATTGGTGATTTGACTGCGCGACTGGTCTGCCATTGCTGCTGGCCCGAACGCGACGCGTGCTGTGACGCGTGACAGTTAAAGATATGATATAGTTCTGAAAAAACATAACTATTATGGGCAAACGCGGCGAGCGTCTCCACTTTGACCATGCAATCTTACCAGAGCAACTTGCAGCCATAAAATGCAAAAAGGCAACTGTTTGCATTATAGGTACATGACCCGATCAGTCTTTGATGCAGGACAAACGCTCTTGCATTGACGGGGTCGCGTTACATGCCTATAAGGCGACCAACTCCGGCACGGCAGAGGCGCTCGACGTGTGTTTACACGTCGGCATCGGCTTTGGTCGACCGGCATCATACAATCGAATTTTTCTGCGCCCAGCCGCTCGTGCGGCATGACGCAGGTTCCTATGCGATGGAGCATGTGACGTGAAACGCACCTACCAGCCGAGCAAGATCGTGCGCAAGCGTCGCCATGGCTTCCGCCATCGCATGTCGACCGTTGGTGGCCGTAACGTGCTTGCCCGTCGCCGTGCCAAGGGCCGCAAGCGCCTATCGGCTTGATGTGGGTGGCTGTCGTCCGTCTATCGGACGGGCTCTAGCGACCTGATTACAATTTGTCGGGCGGAGATTTGCCGCCGACGTAACCGTGTCGGGGAGACCTGTCATGGCTCTCGATGATGCCGCAAGATCCTATGCCGGTCGGCTACAGACCCTGCGTCGGCGTGCCGAATTCCAGCGATTACGAGGTGGGGTCCGATGGGCGGGGCAGGCGTTCGTGCTCGAAGGCAAGGCGCGGCTGGACCAGACTGGAATTTCCGGGACTCGCTTCGGCTTTACAATCACAAAGAAGATCGGCAAGGCGCACGAGCGTAACCGGATGCGCCGGCGGCTGTCGCATGCATTGCGGGTCGTGCAGATTCCGACGTCGCTCGGGAATTGGGATTGCGTGATCGTCGCGCGGCGCGCGGCGCTCGACCTGCCTTTCGACGCTTTGATCAAGGATTTCGACGTCGCGATTGCGCGATTGGCACGTTCGTCGGCGGGGCGTCCGACTGCGCCAGTCAGCGTCAAGTCTCCCGTTGGGCAGAGTGCCGTAGATGTGAGAAAAGCCGAGCCATAACCGCACAGCGGTCACTGTCGCGTGCGCTGTAGCTTGACGCGATGGCGTAGGCCGTCCATGTGAGCCGTCGATAGGCCCTGTCGGCGCAAAGCCGGTGGAAAAAATGTCGGCGCAAAGCCGGTGAAAGATAACGTCGGCGCAAAGCCGGTGAAAAATAACGTCGGCACCAAGCCGGTAAAATACTGCCGGCGTCCAGCCGGTGCCAGAACCTGTCGGCAATGCCGACGCCGAAAGCTCCGAGACCGTTATGAACGATCCTGATCAGCAGAAGAACATGATCCTTGCGGTCGTGCTGTCATTGGCCGTGCTGCTCGGCTGGCAGTACATGTTCGTGTGGCCGAAGGAACAGGAGCGCCGGCGTCAGGCGCAGATGCAGCAGACGAGTGTGCCACCCGCTCAGGTCGGGGCTGGTGCCGCAAGCGGTTCGACACCCGGCTCGCCCGGTGCGACTGGTGGTGGAACGCTCCCGGGTAATGGCGGGGTTGCGTCGGGGTTATCGCGGCCGGCCGCGATTGCCCTGTCGCCGCGCGTGCCGGTGGCGACGCCCAGCTTGATGGGTTCGATTGCGCTGAAGGGTGGTCGCATCGACGATCTGGTGCTCGGCAAATATCGCGAAACCACCGACCCCAAGAGTGCCAATGTGGTGCTGTTCGAGCCGTCAGGCGCGAAAGAGGCCTATTTCGCCGAGTTCGGCTGGGTTGCGGCTGCGGGGCAGACAGTTGCTGTGCCCAATCGCGACAGCGTGTGGACGCAGCAAGGGACCGGCTCGCTGACGCCGACGACGCCGGTTACGCTGACGTTCGACAACGGGCAGGGGCAGGCTTTCAAGCGTATGATCTCGGTCGACGACAAGTACATGTTCACTGTCAAAGACGAGGTGGAAAACAAGGGGACTGCGCCGATTGTGCTGCAGCCTTATGGCAAGATCTTCCGCCTCGGTACGCCCAAGACGCAAGGCTTTGCGGTTCTGCACGAAGGCCTGATCGGCGTGCTCAGTTCCGACACCAGTGTCGGGTTGCAGGAAATCGATTACGCCGCGCTGACCAAAGAAGCGACGACCCGCGAAAAAGAAAAGAAAACCGCGATCGGCGAAAAGAATTTCGGCGCGACCAAGGGCGGTTGGCTGGGCTTCACCGACAAGTATTGGGCTGCCGTGCTGATCCCGCCGCAGGCTGCGACCTACGATGCACACCTGACCGGCTACAAGGCTGTGCCGGGAGTGCAGGACGAGGGATTCCAGAGCGACTATCTGCTGGAAGCTGTGACTGTCGCGCCCAATGCCTCGCAGGCGTCGCAAGCGCAATTGTTCGCCGGTGCCAAGGAAGTGCGCACGATCAACGCTTATGGCGAGGCCGGCATCAAACGCTTCGACCTGATGATCGACTGGGGCTGGTCGCACTTCATCGCCAAGCCGATGTTTTGGCTGATCGAGAAGCTGTCGGCGCTGCTGGGCAATTTTGGGTTGGCCATTCTCGCCGTCACCGTGCTCGCCAAGGCCGCATTTTTCCCGCTCGCCAACAAGAGCTACGAGTCGATGGCGAAGATGAAGAAAATGCAGCCCGAAATGGAGCGCATGAAGGAGCTGTACAAGGACGATCGTGAGCGCCAGCAGAAAGAGATGATGAAGCTCTACTCCGAGCACAAGATCAATCCGGCGTCGGGCTGTCTGCCGATGTTGCTGCAGTTCCCGGTTTTCTTCGCGCTCTACAAGGTGCTGTTCGTCACTATCGATATGCGGCAAGCGCCGTTCTATGGCTGGGTCAAGGATCTCTCGTCAGCCGACCCGTCGAACCTGTTCAACCTGTTCGGCTTGCTGCCTTTCAATCCGATTTCGTTGCCTGTCATCGGCGAGTATCTGCACCTCGGCTTCTGGCCGATGGTGATGGGGGCGACGATGTGGATGACGATGCAGCTCAATCCGCAGCAGGCGGATCCGATGCAGCAGAAGATCTTCAACTGGATGCCCGTGATGTTCACGTTCACGATGGCGGGTTTTCCGGCCGGACTCGTGATCTACTGGGCGTGGAGCAATATTCTTTCGCTCGGGCAGCAGTACTACATCATGCAGAAGAACGGTGCCGACATCCACTTATGGAAGAATTTGGGTGTCGACAAATGGATCGAGCGGTTCAAAAAAAAAAGTGAAGCCTGAGCCGGTAAGTTCGTGACCCAGAAGCCAATAATCCGGGCCACTCAACGGCGAGGTAGCAGGTCGGCGCGTAGCTTTGTCGTGATCCCGGCGC
>JANYHG010000076.1 GCA_025359165.1 Hyphomicrobiaceae bacterium | reverse complement strand
TGGTGGGACGCGTCCCACCAGTGGGGTTTGGGGCTAGCCCCAATCGCGCGGCCGCGGGAAACAAACGGCTCGACCAACGGCGCAAGGGGCGGTGATACCGGCGGTCGTTTGCGCGCGGCTGCTCCACCAACCCCGCGCGTACCGATTACTACTCCGCCGCCTGCACTACCCGCGCGGCCTGCTTGTTGCCTTCCAGGATCGCCGTGACACCCATCCCGCCAGCGGTGCAGACCGATATCAACCCGCGCCCGCCATGCTCGCCGAGCAGTTTCGCGAGATTGCCGAGGATGCGCGCGCCGGTCGCCGCAAATGGATGGCCGAAGGCGAGGCTGGACCCCATCACATTGAGTTTGCTGCGATCGATCGAACCGAGCGCTGCGTCCTTACCGAGATGCTGCTTGCAATAGGCCGGATCTTCCCACGCCTTCAAGGTGCACAGAACCTGCGCCGCGAAGGCTTCGTGAATTTCGTAGAAATCGAAATCCTGCAGCTTCAACCCGGCACGGTCGATCATCTTCGACACCGCAATCGTCGGTGCCATCAGCAGTCCGTCGCCGTGGACAAAATCGTTGGCCGCCGTCTGCGAATAGGTGAGATAGGCCAACACGGGCAACCCGCGCTTTGACGCCCACTCTTCCGAACAGAGCAGCACTGCCGCCGCGCCATCGGTGAGCGGGGTCGAGTTCGCAGCGGTCAGCGTGCCATTGTCGGATTTGTCGAACGCGTGCTTGAGCGTACCGATTTTTTCCAGCGTCATGTCGGCACGGAGATTGTTGTCGCGGTAGACGCCCGCACACGGCACGATCAGATCGTCCATGAACCCCGACGCATAGGCCTTGGCGGCTTTCATGTGGCTTTCGTAAGCCAGCTTGTCCTGATCTTCGCGGCTGATGTGCCATTGCTTAGCCATCAACTCGGTGTGATCGCCCATGGCGAGGCCCGTGCGTGGCTCGCTGGTCGACGGCGGCACGGGTGCGAGCTCGGACAGCGCCATGCCCTTGAACGCTCCTAGCCGCTGGCCCAACGACTTGGCTTGGCTGGCTTGTGTAAAGCGTCCTGCGAGCTTCTTCGAGACGACGATCGGTGGGTCGGACGTCGTGTCCGCACCACAGGCGATGCCGCTGTCGATCTCGCCTGATGCGATCTGTCCGGCCAGCATCATCGCCGCCTGCAGCGATGTCCCGCAGGCCTGCTGCATCGTGATACCGGGCGTCGACGGCGCGAGCCTGGTTGCCAAAACAGCCTCCCGCGCAAGGTTCCAATCTCTGGAATGCGAGACCACGGCACCTCCGACGACCGCATCGATGTGGGCGCCCTCGAGATGATATTTTGTGATCAGGCCAGCCAACGCCGCCGTCAGCATGTCGAGGTTCGACAGATCGGCATAGAGCGTATTCGAACGGCAGAACGGAATGCGCGCACCACCGACGATGGCGACTTTACGAAGCGTCTGGGTCATGACTTAACCTCTTTCTCGCCCGGAGTTGCAGCGGCAGCGACAGACATCGCCGCCTCGGCGGAGGGTTTCTCGGCGGAGGGTTTCTGCGCAGCATGAACTTTCAATAGTTCCGTCACCAGCACGCCGTTGATGGTCATGCCGTCGATCATCGTCGAGACTATGGTGCACCCTGCCAGATTGACGTTGTCGATGCGCATACCGGCCAAGTTGGCATTGTGGATGCGCATCCCCGACATGTTGGCATCTTCGACTGTCCAGCCGGACATGTTGACGTTCGTAAATGTCGCGCCCGACAAGTTCACGTCGTCGAATTTCGAGCCCGCGAGCACGGAGTGCTTGACGTCGAGGCAATGGGTTGTCGCTTGCAGTTTCATCGGTTCCCCGCTCATTCGGCTGCGCGTGCTGCTGGCTGTGTTGCCGGGAACGGCGTCACGTTACTCCTGGCCTCGGTCGCCTTATAATGCAGCGGTCCGCCTCGGAACGGCGCGAATCCGGTACCGAAGATCACGCCGGCATCGACGAGGTCGGCGTTGGCCACGACACCCTCGTCGCGCACCTTCTCGCATTCCGCGATCAACGGCTCGACCAGATCACGACCGAGTTTTTCGAGCGTCACGTTGCCAGCGGTCACGCCGCCTTTCTCAGCTCTGCCATCCTTCCAGACGTAGAAGCCGCGACCGCTTTTTTTGCCGACGTTGCCGGCCTTGACCAGCGCCTCGAGTTTGCTGCCTTCGGCTGACCGCCCGAGGATCTTGCCGACGTGCGCGCAGACGTCGAGGCCGACGGTATCGGCCAGTTCGATCGGGCCCATCGGCATTCCGAAGGCGCGCGCGGCTTCGTCGATGTTCTCTTTCGTCTCGCCCTTTTCCATGCGTTCCATGGCGGCCATCATGTAGGGGCCGAGCACGCGGTTGACGACGAAGCCAGGGCTGGACTTGGTGATCAGCGGGAATTTGTCGATAGCCGCCACGAAGGCGCAACCTTTGGCGATTTCGCTGTCGCGTGTGCCCACGCCCTTGATGACCTCGACCAGAGGCATCTGCGCAACCGGATTGAAGAAGTGGATGCCGATCAGGCGACCGGGATCGGCCAGCGGCCGCGCGATATCTTCGATCATGATCGATGAGGTGTTCGTCGCCATCACGGCACCGGGCTTCAGTTTCGTCTCGATTTCGGCGAACAGCTTCTGCTTGACCTCGACGCGTTCAACGATGGCTTCGATGACGACGTCCGCGCGGCCGATGCCAGCGCCCGCCGGATCGGCGATCAGCCGCAGTTTAGCGGCGTCGCGCAGGGGCTTCGTCTTGAACTTGCGCGCCAGCGTTTTGGCCTGGGCCGCGATGCCCTTTGTGATCGCATCCGGCGACAGATCTTGCAGCGTGACTTCCATGCCCGATGCCACGCACCAGCCCGCGATATCCGCACCCATCACGCCTGCACCGATGACGTGGACGCGCAGCGGTTTCCAGTCGAGATCTTTCGGCACCTGAGCTTTCAACATCTCCGACAGTTTGAACACGCGACGCAGATTGCGCGACGTATCCGAAACCATCAACGGCGCGAACATTTCGGTTTCCGCCGCCTTCATGCGCTTGGGATTGCCGCCGAACTTATCGAACAGATCGATGAGGCGAAACGGGGCAGGATAATGCGCCTCGCGCGCTTTCTTGGCGGTTTCAGTGCGCATCTTGTTGGCGAGGAAGCCGCGCACCGGCCACTTCGATGCCAGCGCCTTGAAACCACTTGCGGGTCGCGATTTGCGCTTGCGCTGGATGGCCTTGCGCGCGGCCCAGTCGAGATTGGAGGGGGCGGGCACCAGTTCGTCCACGAGCCCCATCCCGCGCGCAGCCGTCGCGCGCACCATCGATCCGGCCAGCATCATCGGCATGGCAGCCATTGCGCCCGCCTGCCGGATCGAACGTACGGTGCCGTTGAAGCCGGGGAAGATGCCGAGCTTGACTTCCGGGAACCCGAAGCGGGTCGCATCGTCGCGCGTTGCGATGCGATAGTGACATGCCAGCGCCAGTTCCAATCCACCACCGAGGCAAAATCCGTGCACGCAGCAGACCACCGGCACTGGCAACTTTTCGATGCGGTCGAGCAGGGCGTTGGCGATCTTGACGTTGTCGACGACCATCTTGGCGTCGGCAAGCTGTTCGAATTCGCGCACGTCGGCCCCGACGATAAAGCCCTTCTCTTTGCCCGATCGGATGACCATGCCGACGATCGATTTTGCCGCAGCCGCCTTCTCGGCTTCTTCGACAATGGTCCCGAGTTCTTCCAGCGCACGCCTACTCAAGCTGTTCTGGCTCTCACCCGCGCGATCGAACGTCGCCCAGAAAATGCCTTCGACGTCGACAGTGGTGCGCCAGTCTTGCAGCATGGTGAGATCGGCCATCGGGGGAAACTCCATTGCAGGTGACGCACAGGCGTCGATCATTTAGGCAGATCGTCGGCAGCGTCAGGGCCGTAGGGCCACAGGCTCGCCAGCGGAAATGGAACCGCCGCGAAAGGCGGCGCATCGACGGCCAAGTCACCGGAATAAGTCTCGATCAACGTCCATTTGGCCGCGTGCAGTTCGAACGCTTCCATTTCACGTCCAATCGGGTCGAGCAGCCAGAGATAGGCCAAATCATAGATCGCATATATTCGGCGCTTGCGCCCGCGATCGTCGCGGGCCGTCAATGGCGACAGGATCTCGCACACCCAGTCGGGGACGGTTTCGATCCACGCGGTCTCGGGCAACTTCGGCAGTCGTTCGACGCGCCAGCCCGCGATGTCGGGGACCATGACGTGTGGCCCCAGGTGCAGTTCGGGCTCCGTGATGAATATCCAGCCACCCGGTCCGCTCTCGCCGCGCCGAAATGGCATATCCAGGCGACCGCTCAACGCAAACTGCACCGCGCCATGCCTCGGCGCAGGGCGCGGATGGGTCACCAACTCGCCGTCGAGAATCTCGGCCACCAGATGCGACGGCACGGCTTCGAGATCGGCATAGGTCGCGGGCTTGCGGGCGGGATGGTGCATCTGACGTCCTACTCCGCTGCCGCCCGCGCGTTGTGGCCGGGTACAAGATAGTGCGGCTTCAGTTCGTCTGGGTCAAAATGATCGACGGCGATCACCCGCGCCGTCAACGTTTCGACCTCGCGCAACAGTGCACCCTCGGCCTCGGTCAATATGCCCTTGCGGAAGGCATCGCCGATCCAGTCGATGCCATGGAAGCGCTGCACCTCGCCTTTGCGGATGGCGCGATCGAGCTTCTTCTCGGCGTCCTCGGCCTCGATGACTTTGGCCAGTGTCACCTCCAGCAAGCCGGTCGCATCGTTCACGTCTTTCGAAATGAAGATATCGCGTGTGAGGCGATCGCGCACATCGCCGGGCTGCATGGCAAGCGTCACGATCTTGTGCCCGAGCCAATCGGGCGCGGGCCGCAAGCGGGCGCCGAACGGGAACACGCACACCCGCATCAACGTCCGAACAGCAGCGTTCGGGAAATTATCGACAACGCCACGCAGCGCTTCCTGAAACTTGTAGAGACCGTTCTGGGCAGCGAAATCGACGATGGGCAGATCGGCTGGCGGACGTCCATCGTCTTCGAACCGCTTCAGGACGCAGGCCGTCATGTAAAGCTCGCTCAACGCATCGGCGAGGCGACCGGTGATTTTCTGCTTGGTCTTGAGACCACCACCAAGTACCGCCACCGTCAAATCGGCGACCAGCGCAAACGAGCGACTCCCACGTGACAACTGGCGGTACCATTGCTCGGTCGCGCCGACGTGCGATGGCGCGGCTGCGAAGCGACCGCCGGTCACGTTGTGGAACAAGGCTCCCGTCACGTTGGAGACCGAGAACGCGATATGGCCGAGCAATGCCGGTTCGAAATCGTGCAGGCCTTTGCGGGTGTCCGGGTTCTGGCAGGCTTGGATTTCACGGTAGAGATAGGGATGCGACCGCAGTGCGCCCTGTGCGAACGTGATCAGCGTCCGCGTCAGAATGTTCGCGCCTTCCACCGTTATGCCGACCGGCACCGCCTGATAGGCAGACTGCAAGTAGTTCATCGGCCCGTCGCAGATGCCGCGTCCGCCGTGCAGATCCATCGCGTCGTTCACGCAAATCCGCATGCGCTCGGTGGTCTGATATTTCATCAATGCGGAGATTACCGACGGCTTTTCGCCGCGCGAGACCATCGCGGCTGTGACCGCGCGCGCGGCCTCGTTGACATAGGCGGTCTGCACCATGCGGGCGAGCGGCTCCTCCAGTCCTTCCATCTTGCCGACCGGCAAGCCGAACTGTTTGCGAATGCGACCATAAGCCGTGGTGTTCCGCAGCATCGACTTGGCACCCGCCGTCGCCGACGACGGCAGCGAGATCGCGCGACCGGCCGCGAGGCACTCCATCAGCATGCGCCAACCCTGGCCGGCCATTTTCTGGCCGCCGATGACGAAATCCATGGGCACGAAAACGTCGTTGCCCCAATTGGGACCATTCGGGAACGCCGACCCGCACGGCAGATGGCGGCGCCCGATATTGACGCCGGGATGATCGGCCGGAATGAGCGCGACGGTAATGCCGAGATCGTCCTTGCCGCCGAGCAATTTATCCGGATCGAACAAGTGGAACGCGAGGCCGACCAACGTAGCCTTGGGCCCGAGCGTGATGTAGCGCTTGTCCCACGACAGCTTGATGCCAAGTGTTTCCTGGCCTTGGTACTGCTGCTTCACGACCGTGCCGATGTCGCGCATGGTGGCGGCGTCCGAACCTGACGTCGGTCCCGTCAAGGAAAAGCACGGCACCTCCAGGCCACGCGCCAGACGCGGCAGATAGTGGTGCTTCTGTTCGTCGGTGCCATATTTCTCGATCAATTCTCCAGGCCCCAGCGAGTTGGGCACCATCACGATCGTGCAAACGTCGGGCGAGCGCGATGCGACCTTGCCGAGGATCATCGACTGCGCCTGCCCGGAAAAGCCAAGCCCGCCATGCTCTTTAGAGATCAACATACCGAGGAAGCCGTGCGTCTTGACGAAGTCCCAGATGTCCTCGGACACCTCGTGATCGCCGTGACGGATCTTCCAGTCGTCGATCATCTTGCACAGCTGCTCGGTTGGGCCATCCAAGAACGCCCGCTCGTCGGCGGTCAACGTGATCGGCGGCACGGCACGCAATTGCTCCCAATCGGGGGTGCCCGAGAAGAGTTGTGCATCGAAGCCGATGGTGCCGGCGTCGAGCGCCTGCTGTTCGGTGTCCGACACCTTCGGCAGGATTTTTCGAACCATGGTGAAAGCCGGCGCGACCAGCCAGGCACGGCGCAGCGCCGGGATCGACAGAGCGATGAGCGCCAGCACCGGCAACAACGCGACCAAATCTGCGCCTTCGAGTGACGGTATTAATCCATCCCCATCCAGCATTCCCGACGACCAGATCCACCACGTGGCCAGCGCCAGTGCTGCGTAAGTCCACAAAGCGGCGCGGCGCATACTCAATGCAAAGGCCGCGATAAGCGCGAGAAGCAGCACGACGAACATGCGGTGTCTCCGAAAACGGTTCGGCAGCGTTACCTGGGCTTCAGGTGCGGCCGGCCCTTGGACTGAAAAGACTACAGAACTCTAACTCATCAGGCGATCCAGCCTAACGAATACGACGGCAGGGCACGAAATTCGTTACCTGCGACCATAGTTTAGGTTGCCGTATACGTCAACTTTAACCGGATTATCCTGTCACGCCCGCGACCGCCCTGAAACGTGCTAGATCGACCTGTCTTCCGCGATGCTTGCAAGGCCCCCATGCCCGCGATCTCGAACGCCCAGCGCGTGCAATTTCTGGATGGGTTGCGCGGTGTCGCGATCGCGCTCGTGGTGCTTTATCATGCCTACGCGCGCTGGGCCGAAATGATGCCCTTCGGCGGCAAATTTTCGAAAGTCTGGCTGTTGGCGAACGGCTGGCTGGGCGTGCAGTTGTTTTTCCTGATCTCCGGCTTCGTCATCTTCATGACGCTCGAAAGGTCGCGCGGGTTCGGGAACTTCTGCTTCAAGCGTTGGCTCCGACTGTTCCCGGCGATGCTCGCGTGCTCGCTGCTGATACTGATCACCGCGCCGATCCTGTGGGAACGTCCGGGCGGTATCCCGAACATCTCGCAACTGCTACCGGGATTGACGTTTATCGACGAGGATTTCTTCGTCTACCTCGGTTGGCCGATCGGGGCGATCGAGGGCGCATTCTGGTCGTTGTTCGTCGAGGTGAAGCTCTACTTGGTCGCCGGGTTGGTTTACTTTCGCAAGGGTCGTGGCTGGGCCATCGCAGTCTTGCTGGCCATTTTCGGAATTTGGCTGGCGTCGGCCGCGCTGGCCTCTGCTTTCCCGACGCTGCCCGAGAGTCGCCTGTGGTCGAAAGCGGTCGTAATCATAGAGTTGTCGAGTGCGCGCTATTTCGGCTGGTTCGTGGCGGGCGCACTCCTGCATACCTATTTTAGTGCAAACACTCCGCGTCACCTGCTGGCGGGACTGGTCGTGGCGACAATCGCCGCCGCCACGACCAAGGGTACGAACGCGCCAGCGATTGCGATGTCGCTGGCGCTTATAGCTTTGTTCGCGGCCGCTCTGATCTGCACACCCGTGCAGATGTTTCTGGCTAATCGCGTCCTGGTTTTCCTGGGGTTCGTAAGCTACCCACTCTACCTATTCCACGAGGGCGTCATCGTTGCGCTGACGATCAAGCTCGGCCGTGCGCACCTGTCGATACCTGATGTTCTCCTGCCGATGCTTCCGATCGCCGTCGTAATTGCCACCGCATGGCTTGTCGCGACGTACGTCGAGCCAATGCTCCGCCACATCATAGTGGTGGGGCTGAATGGATGGACACGTGGCGCGGTCCTGGCACCGCACCGCCGTCACTGATCCTTCAGTCTGCGCTGAACCTCCTCGGCGAGTTTATCGACCGTTGCTTTGTCGATTTGTGCTGGCTTGCGGTCGGCGGGTCGGCTGGGATGCTTATCGATCACGTTGCCGGAGTTCGGATCGCTGGCGGGAAACGATTCTTTCAAGGTGTCGTCTAGCTTCTCGTCACTGTGGGGCTTGGTTGATTCTGTCATGACGTCCTCCATGTACTCACGGACAACGCGAGCCTTGCACTCTCGGTTCAGTCAGCAGCTTTATCGAGTGCCGGCGCTGGCCGGTGCGCGAGTTCTCGCAGGACAACTTTTCGCAGGCCGGGGTCGATACTGAATTCCTTGTCGTGAAAATCCCGCAGCGACGGCCTGTGTGCGATCGAGATCAGGGCGCTTTGCGGCAATCGGGAGCGCACCATCGTATAGAGATGCCGCTCAGTCGCACCATCCAGCGCGGAGGTGGCTTCGTCGAGAAACAGCCACTCTGGCTCAAGCAAGAGTGCTCGCGCGAAAGCTATGCGCTGCTGCTCGCCACCCGACAACATCATCGACCAGTTTGCAGTCTCGTGCAGGCGCGAAGTGAGCTCGCCGAGGCCGCATGCGTCCAACGCCTCGACACAAGTCGCATCTGCGTTGGTTGCTTCGGCTTGCGGATACGTCAGCACCGCCTTGAGCGAGCCGATCGGCAAATAGGGCTTTTGCGGCAGGAATAGAACGCGCCCGTCCTTCGGCTGCACGAGACGACCGGCGGCGTAGGGCCATAGCCCCGCGAGCACTCGAAATAGCGTCGTTTTTCCGCTGCCGGAGGGTCCGCTCAGAATGACCGCCTCGCCGCGGGCGATTTGGAAACTGACGTCATCGAGCAGGACTTGCGCTGCCGGGAGCGAGACCGTCACGTGATCGAGCACAATCTTATCAGGCGGTCCGGCGACGATCTCGAACTCGGGCCTTGCCGCAGCCGCAGCTTTGTCGCGCGCCATCGCTTCGCTGAATGTCGTCAGCCGCTCCAGCACCGCCGTCCAATCCGCCAGCGTTGTATAGCTGTCGACGAACCACGACAGAGAACTCTGCACCTGACCGAAAGCGCCGGAGGTCTGCGTCAGCGCGCCGAATGTGATCTCGCCGGAAAAATAACGCGGCGACGCCACCAGAAACGGAAACACGACCGCAGCCTGCCCATAAAACGAAGTCAGCCAGGTCAGCCGGCGGTTGAAGCGCATCAGGCTCCACCAGGTATCGTAGATGCGACCGAGGGCCTGGTCCAACCGCCCCCGCTCGTTGGCCTCACCTCCGTACAACGCGATACTTTCAGCGTTCTCGCGCACCCGCGTCATGCGGTAGCGGAAATCGGCATCGTAGCGTTCGAGGATGAAATAGGTCGCGATGAGAGGACGCCCGATCCAGTAGGTCAGCATCGACCCCGCCAGCGAATAGATCACCGCAACCCACATCATATAGCCGGGAATGGTGATGCCGCCGAAAATCGGCAAGACGGTGCTGCCGCTCAAATCCCACAACACCACGACGAACGTGGCGATGGTCATGAGTTGGGTCAGCAGGTCCAATCCCAGCTTCAGCGTCTGGGTGGCGAAGGTGTTGCAGTCCTGCTCGATGCGCTGCTCGGGGTTGTCGGTTCCGTGCCCCATCAGTTCCATGCGGTAGTAGGTGCGACCGGCGAGCCAATCGCGGAAATAGACCTGGCTCAGCCAGCGCCGCCAGCGCACCGTCACCAATTGTTGCAGCCACATGCGATAGACCGCCATCACGATGTACACGATCGCAATGGCCGAGAAAAAATTCAGCTCGTGCCAGAACACGTCCTGGTTTTTCTCCTGCAGAGCATTGTAGAACCGGGCATTCCAGGCGTTGAGCAGCTTGGCCATGTAGACCGACAACACGCTCAAGGCGATAATGGCCACTAAGTTCGCCCGCGCGATCCAGCGTTCGCGCAACTGGAATGTCCACGGCCCCACCCGCACGACCTGCCAATCCTCCGCAAACCAGTAAGGTCGTGCCAGCGCCCATAACTTGCCGAAAAAGCCACGCGCGTCCGCAATTCGCGTCAAGAACCTGCTGAGCATAGCGTGTCACTCGCACCGAGAAATTGTGCCGCGAAAGCCGATGCTCGAACTGCACCGCACAGCATCAACGCGCGACGGGCGTTTGCGTCCAAATCATGCCGCGTGGTGGTAGTGTCCGTCGCGAAGTAGGAAAACGTGAGGCCGGACATGACGACGCGCGACGTTGCAAGCTGGGAAACCGGGATCGCCGAAGTAGTAAGCGCAAGCGGGATCGAAGAGGTGGTGATACGCGGCCAGCGCCTGAGCGAACTGATCGGCACCGCCACCTTCGCCGAGATGGTATTCCTGCTGTTGCAGGGCCGGATGCCGAGCCCGTCACAGGCGCGCACCCTCGACGCACTGCTGGTCGCCTCGATCGAACACGGCATCGCGCCACCGGCGAT
This sequence comes from Hyphomicrobiaceae bacterium, assembly GCA_025359165.1. Lineage (GTDB taxonomy): Bacteria > Pseudomonadota > Alphaproteobacteria > Rhizobiales > Hyphomicrobiaceae > JABFRJ01. The sequence continues at coordinate 17,504 of JANYHG010000076.1, read as the reverse complement.
GATCAGCCGCTGCTTCGCGTCCTACGGCACGACGATCCAGGCCGCGATCGGCGCTGGCGTGACGGCCTTCGGCGATCGCATGGGCGGCCTCGGAGAGCAATTGGCGCGCCTAATGGTCGAGACTTTGTCGTCCGACCTCGCGCACGGTTCTGTGACCGACGCATTGCTGGCGGAGCACGCAGCGGCCCTCGTCGCTGCCGCCAGCGCCGACAAATCCCGCGTGCCCGGCTTCGGCATCCCGTTGCACGATACCGACCCGAGGGCGGTTGCCGTGCTGAATGCCGCCCGCAAGCACGGGACGTTCGGCGTCTACTGTCGTTTCGGTCTGGCGATCGAAGCGGCACTGGAACGCGCCCGTCACGGTCGGCCGGTGCCCATGAACATCGACGGCGTCTCCGCCTGCATCGCCCTCGATCTCGGCTTCGAGTGGCGCACCACGCGTGTGTTTCTCATCACGCCACGCACGGTCTCGAGTGCGGCCCACTTTCTCGAGGAGCAGGCGCAGGCTACGACCTGGCGTCATGCGCGTCCCGGGACGGTTTCCTACACCGGCAAAGCGCCGGAGTAGGCGCTGATCGTTACATGACGAATGGCGAGCCGAAACGGACCAGCGCTTCGCGGCGTCCGGACGTGAACAACACGCCAATCGCATTGCCCGTGCGATGTCGCACCTCGCACAACGTCTCGAACGTTTGTTCGGGGATGACCAGCTTGAATTTGTCCGGCACGTCGGGTTGCTCGGCAAACGACAGCAATGCGCCCATGCTGGAGATGTTGCGGATAGTGCAACGGGCGATGGTCAACCCATCGAGTTTGAGCTGACCTTTGAGGAACGTTTCTTGCCGAGGCTCGGAACGTTGATCGGCGAATTTCAGTGCGGCATGCATTGGCGGACTCCGTGACCGGTTAAGTGCGCCCCCGCCCGAACTATAGCAACTGGACCTCAACCGCGCTTTAGCCGCGGGCGTCGGATTTGAAATGCATTCGATAGATGATTTTGCGTGTCGTCGCGAGCCGACACGGCCGACGCCAGCACCGCCGCTCACTGCGGCAACTGACCTGCCGTCGTTCCGGCGTCCACCGGCAACACAATGCCCGTTACCCAGCGCGACTGCTGGCTCGCCAGGTACACGACGGCATTGCCGACGTCCCAGCCATTCCCTTCGATCTGCAACAGCGAGCGCTTTTTGCGCTTGTCGCGCAACTCGTGGCTCATGCCGCGCGCCGACACCATCGGCGTATAGACCATGCCCGGCGCAACGCAGTTGACGCGAATACCCTCCGGCCCGTGATTGGCGGCCATCGCCCGCGTCATCTGCACGATCGCCCCTTTCGACGTCGCATAAAGAAGATCTGGATGCCCGCCGCGCAGCCCGGCCACCGAAGCTATATTGACGATCGCGCCGGCGCTCTGCTCTCTCATGCGCGGGATGGCGAACTTCGACATCAGCATCATCGACGTGACATTGACCCTCAAGCCTTTGTCCCAGGCTTCGAGATCCACGTCCACGGCGCATCCGGGCGGACCGGCAATGCCGACGTTGTTGACCAGGATGTCAAGGCGGCCCCATCGCTCCACCGTCAACGCCACCGCACGTGCACAGTGCTGTGGCACGGTCACGTCGGTTTCGATCCCCACGCAGGATCCGCCCTCGCGTTTGATCATGCGCGCGGTGTCCGACAACGCATCGCAGTCGGTATCGATGAGTGCGATGTGCACGCCCTCGCGCGCGAGCAAAATAGCGGCGGCACGACCGTTACCGATGCCTTCGTCGCGCGAACCAGCGCCGGTCACGATGGCGACTTTCCCCTTCAATTCCATGTCGGGCATGAGAACTCCTATGATTTCACAATATTGCTGAATTAAAAAATGCAGTAAGTGGCAATTGCGCCATAACAATCAAGTCGCACCACACCCTCGGCGTCAAGAGGGCGGGCCGCCACCTCTTTCGCCTCGATCAATCGCGCGGAATTACCACGCTGAGCACACAACGCTGAGCCAGTAGACAGATATTCAGAATGTTCGGTAGGCTGCCGGGACCAATTCAATGCAGTGGGAAATTTTCATGAAATTGAATTTTTTTAAATCTTCGAATGTCGCCTGGGCGGCCATCACCGCAGTCGTCGTCGCATCAGGTACGGTCGCTCTGCCCGCATCCGCACAAGTGGCGATGAAGTCGTTCACCGAGAGCGAGAAAGCCAACGCCCGTCTCGTCAAAACGCTCGACATACCAGCGTTTTTTGCATTGCCTAGGAGTGCGCGTGGTCCCGTCCCGGACAAAATTCCGACCAGCGACATTCTCGTCGATTACGTTCATCCTGGCGGCGGCGGCCTCGGATTGCGCGTCGTCGAGACGACGCGCGCGGGCATGGCCGAGCGCCTCGGCAAAAGTGGCTTGTTCCAGACCGGCGACCTGATTTTGAGTTTCTGGCCCGACTGGGGCGGCGCGGGTCCCTATCCCAACGTCCAGATGGGCATCAGTCATGTCGGCATCGCCTACCTCAAGGACGGCAAGCTCAACAATCTCGATAACCCGCTCAATGCCGAATACAATTCTCCGAGTGACCTGCGAAGTTCGAACTACAGCCAAGTTCCGTTCATGCACGTCGTCCGTCCGCGCAATCTGACGGAGACACAGCGCGCCAATCTGCTGGCCTGGATCACGCGATTCAATACCGATGCGCGAACGATCTATCCGAACCGCCTCTCCTTCAACAGCGACTACAGCGCGCCGAAGTTTCGAGCCGGCAAGCCGGTCGAGTTCGTGAAGACGCTGGCACTGGCGGGTCTCGGCCAGCCCGGACCGAAGATCGATATGTATTGCTCGGAGTTCGCCTGGTCCCTGCTGTCGTTGCGCAATTGCGATCCGACGAAATCGGCGGCGCAGTTCAATGGCCGGGGGATACCGGGCTGCGTGCGAGACCCGATGGAGCCGATGACGGCGACCGGCGACTACATGTCGACGAAGGGGCGTAGATCTCACATCGGGCTCGCAGACGGCCCGCTGGCGGTCATCGACGCAATGGGCTTGCAAGGCGAAGCGCGCCAGAAAGCCATCGACAGCGTATTTGTGGTGTCACGCCCCGAAGGGCTTGAGAAGATGTCGAGCGGGCATCGCGAGACTGCACGCCTGATGGGTCCGAAATTCGCGGCGCTGGCCGTTTATTACAAAGGCGTCAACGGGACGGCGACCGAGAAACAACAGGCCGCCGCCGTGTCGAGCGCGTTCGCCAAGGAAGTCGCGCAGAACTATTCTCCGTCCTCTTTCCTGATCAACACGCTGTTGCCACCGAACAACCCGAATCGGACGATGGATTACATTGCGACGATCGTGGTGAAGTGACGAGGTGGACGCAGTGCAGCCAATGGCCCTGAACCGCAGACGCGCGATGGCTGGCGTTGCGGCACTTGCAGTGTGTCCAAGATCGGCGGTATCGGCGGCCGGCACGCCGCCGGTCTACATCGCCGACATGCACGCGCATCTGTTTTTCGTCGGCCCGAAACCCGCGTCGACGCAGCCGCTCGCTGCCAACATGTCGGGAGGCCGGGCGACACTTGTCTCATGGGCGCTCGTCGGCGACCAGCCGTGGCTGAAGATCGCTCCAGGCGGCTTCGCACCGAACGGCAAACCGGCACGCGGCGAAGCGACGGTCTGGCTGAAAGCCGAAGCTGACCGTGCCAAGGCGCACCTGTCGGGGCAAGGATTGCCGTTGGTGCTCACCGCTTCCGATGTCGCGAAGGCGCTCAGCGGAAAGCCCCATGTGGTTCTCTCGGTCGAAGGCGCGACGTTCGCAGACGTCGACGGCGGTGAGTTGAAGGCAGCATACGACCTCGGCATCCGGCACGTGCAATTGGTTCATTTCCTCGAGAACAGGATCGGAGACGTACAGACTGCGGCCGCTCACCTCGGAGGATTGACCGACCATGGTCGCGCTGTCGTCGAGGCCTGCAACCGACACGGCCTGTTGATCGATCTCGCCCATTGCACGGAGCGGGCGGTTGATCAGGTGCTGGAGGTCTCCAAAGTGCCGGTGGTGTGGTCGCACAGTTCGCTCGCCGGATGGAAGGCCCTGTTGCCGATCGCCCAGCCTGCTTTTGCGCGCCGGCAGTTGTCGTCGTCGGCTGCCGCCCGCATTGCTGGCAAGGGCGGGGTGGTCGGGTTATGGGCGCTGGGTGCCGACGTGGGAACGACGGTCGAAAGTTACACCGATCGGCTGCTCGAACTGGCAGACCGGCTGGGCGACGATCACGTCGCCTTCGGCACCGACATGAACGCTCTGTCCCGACCCGCCTTGTCGTCTTATGCCGACCTGCGCCGGGTCGTGGACTTGATGCTCAAGCGCGGTCGTAGTGACGCGAGCGTGCGCAAAATCGCCATCGAAAACTATGCACGCGTGCTGACGACCGCCCTGGTGGCGAAAGTAAGCTGAGCGCGGAGGTCACTGGCGCTTTCCCTGCGGCTGGTCGAACGTGACGGCCACGAACGTGACGGCCAAGGTTGCATTGCGCCCTCAACGCAGCGACACTGAACGCCCCCACGCAACGAGGACCGCGCATGCAAAATACCAATCCGATCTGGCGCCATGTCGATGCCCGCAAGGAGGCGTACGAGGCGCTGTCCGATCGCGTCTGGGGCATGCCCGAAATTTGTTACACCGAATACCGCTCGGTCGAAGAGCATCGCGCGATGCTGGCCGAGGAAGGCTTCCGCATCACCGAAAACGCCGCCGGCATTCCCACTGCCGTAATCGGCGAGGCCGGAGAGGGCGGACCGGTCATAGCCATTCTCGGCGAATACGATGCCCTTCCCGGCTTGAGCCAGGTCGCCGGCATCGCCGAACCAAAGGAAGCCATCGCCGGCGCACCCGGCCATGGCTGCGGCCACAACATGCTCGGCTCCGCCGCATTGCTCGCGGCCACCGCCGTTAAAAACTATCTCGCCGAACGGGGTATTCAAGGTCGCGTGCGCTACTACGGCTGTCCCGCCGAAGAGGGCGGTGCCGCTAAGTCGTTCATGGTCCGCGCCGGCTTGTTCCGCGACGTCGACATCGCCATCACCTGGCATCCGGCCGCCATCAACCGTGTCGACGACGCCGTCAGCCTCGCGAATACGCGGATCGATTTCACCTTCAAGGGACGGGCCTCCCATGCCGCAGCCGCTCCTCACCTCGGCCGCAGCGCCCTCGACGCGGTCGAACTCATGAACGTCGGCGTCAACTACATGCGCGAACATATGCCGTCAGACGCGCGCATCCATTACGCCATGCTCGACGGCGGCGGTGTGGCACCCAATGTCGTGCAGGCGCTCGCCAAAGTCCGCTACGCCATTCGCGCCCGCGACCTCACGGGCATGCGCGCACTTATCGAACGCGTGAAGAAAGTGGCGCAGGGCGCGGCATTGATGACCGAGACCCAGGTCGAGATGTCGGTGGTCAGTGCGGTCTCGAACCTGCTGGGCAATACGCCGCTCGAACAGGCGATGCAGACCCAGCTCGACGCGCTGGGCCCGCCGCCCTTCGACGCCGCCGATCGCTCCTACGCCGCTGCAATCCAGGCTACTCTGACGGCCGAGGACATTCAGTCGGCCTACGCGCGCGCCGGCGTGCCCTTCAAGAAAGACACGCCTTTGTGCGATTTCATCGTGCCGCTCGGCACCAAGGGTGCCCAGATGATCGGCTCGACCGACGTCGGCGACGTCAGCTGGGTGGTCCCGACCGTGCAGGCGCGGATCGCCACGCACGCCATCGGCACACCAGGCCATTCGTGGCAAATCACGGCGCAGGGCAAATCCGGTCAGGCTAAAAAGGGCATGATCAATGCGGCAAAAGTAATGGCCGGTGTCGCCGTGAACGCCTTGGCGGAACCGAAGCTGATCGCCGATGCCAAAGCTGACCTCGCGGCCCGCACCGCCATCACGCCGTACGACTGCCCGCTGCCATCCGACCTGCAACCACCGCTCCAGCCGAGGCCGAAGGCAACAGCTTAAGGCGTCGGAAACCGCCCGTTAAGATCACAACAGAAAACGGGGTAGGCCATGAGCCCACCCCGTCAAAACAGATTTGATGAATCGACCGGCTTATTCGCCTGAGCCGGCACCTGCGGCGGCTGATCGGCGCGCCTGAACGGGGCGCATGAATTTCTTCGGCTTGGCCGTCGGCTCGTCATCGGACGCACTGGCGATCGCAGCCCCACCCGTCGAGAATTTCGACCACGTCACCGTGACCTTCGTCCCGGTTTTCACCTTCGGATACAGATCGAGCACATCCTGATTGTACATCCGTACGCAGCCGCTCGATGCGGACGTGCCGATCGTCCAAGGCGCATCCGTGCCGTGAATGCGATAGGTGCTGGACCCCAGATACATGGCGCGATTGCCAAGCGGGTTCATCGGATGTCCGCCCGGAACCCACATCGGTAACCGCGGATTTTTCGCGCGCATGGACGGCGTCGGCGTCCACGACGGGTTTTCGCGCTTGTCACTTACGCTCGTCACGCCTTGCCAACGCGCATCCTCGCGCGGAATCGCGATAGGATAGCTGTTGGCCGCACCGACGGCGGTCACATGGTAGATCTTGCGGTCACCGAAGCTGACCACCAGCTCGCCGGGCTTGTAAGACGTCGGAAAGCGGACGGACTGCTTTCCCGAGCCCCCGACGCTTTCGGAACCACCCCAATCGAAAAACAGCGACTGTGCCTGCGCGGCAGGTGCCGCCAGCGCCACAGAGCCAAGGCTCATTACCGCGAATGCGGCGGAACGAACTATCGATACCTTGCGGATCATTCTCGGCTCCAATGTGATCGGCTGTTTGTGCAGTCAGTGTTACAGATGCGATCCGCACGGCGTCCCGCATTCAATCCTGGCTTGTTTTTCAACCCTTAAGGTCAAAATTTGTTTAACGGCCAGCAGCATCGCATGATCGAGTGTGTCCTTGCCATGGCAACATGACGATCGCAACGCACGAGCGGCAACATCGGTGGCACGAATCGAAACACCGGCACGCATACCGGAAACGCTGTGCGATATTTGCCACGGTGGTCGCTTCAGGATCGCCATTAACTGCATCTTGAGATTGCCGTAGTGGATTACACCCGCAGCGTGTAGTTTGTGTGTCGGAGGGTGTGACTGGATCTGCAGAACCGGAACCGCACACCAATGGACACGACACCGAACCTGGGCCTGCCCTATCTGGCAGCGGCTCAATCACAGAAGCACGTCACGCACAACGAAGCCATCCGCTCGCTCGACGCCCTCGTGCAGATGGCTGTCGCCAGCCGTGTCGCGACGACGCCGCCCGCCAGCCCCGCCGAAGGCGTTCGCTACATCGTGGCGGCGACCGCTGGGGGTGCCTGGATCGGTCAGAGCTTGAAAGTTGCAGCATTTCAGGATGGCGCATGGGCGTTCTTCTTGCCGCGCGCGGGCTGGCTCGTCTATGTCGCCGACGAAGCCAAACTCGTCGTGTACGACGGAGCGCAGTGGACAACCGCCACCGGCAGCGCAAGCATTCCCAGCGTCAACCCGGTTGCCCTGGTCGGCATCAACGCGACAGCCGACACCACCAATCGCCTGTCCGTCAAAAGCCCTGCGACGCTACTCGACAATATCGGCAACGGCCATCAGTTGAAGATCAACAAGGCGGCCACCTCAGATACCGCCAGCCTGCTGCTTCAGGATGCCTACTCCGGGCGTGCCGAGATCGGTTTGGCCGGCGACGACAGTTTGCACGTCAAGGTCAGTGCCAACGGCAGCACGTGGAAAGAAGCCCTGCTCATCGATTCCGCCAGCGGCAGCGTCAGCTTTCCTTCCGGTGTCATCTTGGCGGGTGGCAGCACAGCCCCGTTCTGGGCTGCCGGGCTCGACGCCACGCTGAAATGTTCGATCGCCAACACCATGTTCCTTGCCGCCGAGGGTGACAGCTTGACTGTCGGCCAGGCAGCCATTGCGGGCGTCTGGGAGCAGACTGCAGGCGTCAGCTATTCCGATCTCTACAAAGCCAGCGATACCTCGGGCAAGCTCGGCTACGTCAACGTGGCCGTCGGCGGCAGCGGGCTGGTCGGCGTCCAAAGCCGCGCGGCCGCGCTCGATGCGCAGATTGCCGCCCATCCCGGCTACGCCAACTATTGTCTGTCCGTTTTCATTGGCGTCAACGACGGAGTCTATCCGGCAAGTTCGACCCTGCAATACCCCAACGGCACCGGCCCCGGTCCCGCAGGCACAGATTGGCAAAGCCAGTTCAAGGCCTATCTGACCGCGCGTCGCGCTGCGGGTTGGCAACGCATCGTCGTCTGCACGATCACGCCGTACAACACCGAGAAGGTCGCAGCCGATGCCACGACACGCAAGGCGATCAATACGTTCCTGCGTTCGCTTGTCGGGTCCGGCCACGCCAACGGTATCGTCGATTTCGCCGTCGATCCGGTCATGGGCAACCCGGCCAGCATGAACCCGATCGCCGATCCGGCAGGTCCGCCCTCGCTCTACTTTCACGACTACGTGCACCAGAGTGCTTTCGGGCACTTGCGCCAACAGTTGATCGCCGCGCCGGTCTACAACGCCCAGGCCGTCAACGCGCTGGCATTGGTTGCTTCGCCCGTCGCCGCTCCGGCGGCCGGTAACTACAGCACAACGCAAACGGTCAGCCTCACGACTGCTACGGCCGGGGCTGCGATCTATTACACGACTGACGGCAGTACGCCGACGTCGGCATCGACGCTCTACGTGAGCCCGCTGACTGTCTCGTCGACCACGCTCAACGCCGTTGCCGTGAAGTCGGGCCTCGGCAACAGTCCTGTGATGACGGCGACGTATACGATCTCGGCAACAGTTGCGACGCCAGTCCTGACACCCGCCGCTGGAAGTTACTCCGCCACTCAATCGATCACCATGACATCGGCCACGGCGGGGTCCTTGATCTATTACACGACTGACGGCTCGACACCGACGACAGCAAGCACCGCGTACTCCACTGCGATCACTGTCAGCGCGTCGGCAACGCTGAAGGCGCTCGCTGTCAAAGCCGGGCTGACCAACAGTGCTATCGCCAGCGCCGCTTACACAATTGCTGTTTCTGCTGCTACGCCGACGTTCTCACCAGCAGCTGGTACATTTCCAACTGCTCAATCGATCACCATGACATCGGCCACGCCAGGCTCCACCATCTACTACACTACGGATGGTTCAACGCCCACGACAGCAAGCGCCGTATACGCTAGCCCTATCGCCGTTGCATCTACCGTGACACTCAAAGCGATTGCCAACGCCAGCGGCTTCACGCCCAGTGCCACGGCTACAGCAGCGTACACGATTAGTGCGGCATCTGGCACAGTCTGGAATGCCGCCGACGCCGGGACCAACTACACGCTGGATGCCTCGAAACGGACGCTGTCTGCACCCACTGGCAACCTCGTCTATGTGCGCGCCGGTACGGCACCGATCACCACCAACACGGTCGTCGAACTGCTGTTCAACGGAGACGCCGGTGCCGCATATTCTTACTCTTCGTTCGGGCTTGCGAACACGGCAGCCGCGCTGAGCGCCAACATCAATGCGAGTGGCGCACTGACCGGCGGCGCGTTCACCAATGGCGTCGGCCAGAATAACGCGACAGGAACTGGCTTTACGATCGTCGCGGCGACCGGTCGCTGGCCGCGTCCGCTCGTCGACGGCCAGCGTGGTATGCTGGCGGTCGATCCGGTGGCTGGCAAACTGTGGTGGTCGTTCAACGGCGGCGCGACTTGGGGGACGAACGGCAATGGCAATCCTGCAACCGGTGCCGCTCCCGATGCAACCTTTCCGCCTGGCGGCACCTACTGGTTCACCGCGCAGGAATACAACTACCTGGGAACGCCGACCTTCACGCTGCAGGCGACTGTCGTCGGCACGATCCCGGCTGGTTTCACCGCGCTCAATGGCTAATCTCTGCGGCGCACCGGGCCAGGTATCGTCGCGAAGCACGCGCGGCGATACCATCGGCTCGAAACGGTGACGACAACGGTCCCCGTCGCGTCATCGTTCGGCGCGACGGGGACGGCGACGGGCGACGGGCGATCATTCTCATTGTCCCGCGCTCGCCTCGATCTCTACTCTGGTCGTCCTTGAATTCTGCCGCCATTTGACAGCCAACGCCGGGTCGGATACCCGAAGTCTCGCTCGCGAACAGGCCCAGCGCCCGTAGCCCGGAGGGGTGGCCGAGTGGTTTATGGCTCTAGTCTTGAAAACTAGCGTGGTCGAAAGGCCACCGTGGGTTCGAATCCCACCCCCTCCGCCACTCGCAAACCAATCTGCGGATTGAAGGGGTGGGAATGCGAACCCACGGTATCCGCGCGCGAAAGCGCGAAATAAAGGTGGGGGTTCGAATCCTACCCCCTCCGCCACTCGCAAACCAATCTGCGCTCAAGCGTGGGCCGAGATCCGCGGCCACATACGTCCACCTTGTCGGCTGCGGGCTTTTCTGACGCGGCGCAAAAGAGGCTACAGGACGTTGCGTGACGCCTTGCTGCTGGCGGCAAGTTGCTCGAACCGTCGCCGCGTGATCGGACGCGCACGCCGCGCCAATGTCTGCACCCCGACACGGCGAGGTCCACTTGCCGTCGGGGACCGCAATAGCAATGGTGGCCGATCCGACGCGGCATCGATCCAGATGACGGGCTTGCCGCCGTCGAGCGCGAACTGGATGACCTCCGATGTACCTCCGCGCCCGGCTGCCGGTCGCCCATCCCACACCGCCAACAGCACATCGCAATTCCCGACCGTCAACTGGCCAACGGCTTCGTAGGCCAACTTGGTCTCGGCAAGGGTACCCGGCAGTTCTGTAATCTTCGTCGCTCGCTCCAACAACTTGCGATATTTAGGAGTTTCACTCTGCTCGCTGAATGTCGTCTCATAATCCGCCGACGCGAACGGCAACAGCGCAACGAGATCAGCTCCGACAGCCAGAGCCGCCTGTGCGAACAGCCGGTCCGCCCCCTCGGCCAAAGCCGAGATCGCGACCATGCGTCCAGTGCGCGGTCCGACCTTCCGCGACGCTCGCTTCAGCACTCCCAGCACCTGCGTCAGCCGCATTTCCACCCGCGCCACGCCGACGTGCATGCGGTTCGGCCGATGTCCGGTGATGCCAACAGACATTGAGATTTGTAGTCTCCTAGGCAGCCATCACATCGTTGGCAGCGACAGCGTTGAATGCAGCCGGAAAATCTTCCGCACTGACTTGCGTTTTAGCGGCAGCGACGGCGAGTTCGTATAGTCGCGGCATGTTCTTCACGTCGATCAACGGCTGCAGCCGTTTCAGTTCCGTCTCGTTGTCTAAAACCTTCCGATGCGGATTGAGATCATCCTTTTCAAGGCAGATGTCATAACGCTGGAATGACAGTAACGGCACGGCCGGCGAACCGTCGGCGTGCAGCATGTCGTGTTGTAGATCGCGCACGGCACGATCGATGGCCCACGGCAATCGCGACCGAGACATCCACTGCAGCATGGTCAGGCCGAGATCCGTACCGTCGCCGATCATGCCTTGCAAAGATTGGATCGCATCCCACGCAGCGATGGAGCCTGGCGTCACTTTGGCACCGAACGTCCCCGTCCCGACCGAGATCATCAACAGGTTGTGTGCACCGAGTGGCCAAGACTTGCCACCCGTCGCGAGATCGCCACCACCCAGATTATAGCCCTTGATCCCGGCGAGCATGAACAGCTGCAGAGCCGGGCAGTTATAGGGTGATACGGCGCCGTCGATGAACGTGCCCTGGAACTCGCCGTCGTGCAGACCCGCGAAAACATCGATCCTCTTGGGTGAGAAGAACGTCGGCGCGGCGGTGCTGGAGCGGACGAGTTCCCACAGTTTGAAGTCCTTGTTGCCGCGCCGAGCCGAGTTTTTGCCGGCGACCGTGCGGGCCTCCCAATAGCGATCGTGTGGATTGTTGACGAGCGGCCACACGCTGCCCGTATCCATCCGCTTCATGACTATGCACAGACCTGTTTTCAGCGTCTCCGAGGCCAGCGTCTCGTCCTGCACCACCGTCTTGATTTTCGAGGTGAGCGGGCCCGCACCGAACTTGTAGTGCAGACGTCCGAAGACGTTCGGCTTGAAGATCGCGGATGCCCAGTCCTCGAAGCGCCCCCTGATCGTCGCGACACGGTCGCCCATCGCCAGCTGCGTCGCGATGATCGATCCGACGGAGGTACCGCCGATGAGGTCGAAATATTCGGAGAGCACGAAGCTGTCGTCGCGTCGCAACTGCTTCTGCAGCGTAGCCTCGATGTGTTCGAGAAACGCCAGCGTGACTATGCCCCGTGTGCCACCGCCATCGAGGGACAGGATGCGCTTGGGACCCGGCGCGGCGAGACGGTTGGTCATGTCGAAAAACCTCAGTAAACAACAAGCCTGATCAAAATACTCTCTACTGTGACGAAATTGCGAGGCCCGGGACAGTGTTACCGTTGACCGACACCAACATTTGCCGTGACGAGGTCATGGCGGACCATTTACAATGGAATTTGCTCTTAGACATGGACTGGCGCGAATACTGCGAGCCGGGTATGCGCCGCAACGAGCCGTCAGTAGCATCACCGAGCGCGCGTCGTTCGCCACAGAGACTCGCATCGGTTCCCGACGGGAGCGCGTGCAACCTTCACGCACTTCGATAGAGTTTTGTCATCGAGAACTCGCGATGGCCGAGCGCTTCGGCAGCGGTGAGCCGGCCGTTCGACGTACGGATGACCATGTCGATCAGTGCATCGCCTGCGGTGTCGAGGGTCTGGTCGCGGCGCAAGACGCCGGTGACGTCGACATCGATATGTTCGGCCATGGTGCGGAGCGTCTTCGGATTGCCGGAAATCTTGATCACCGGCACGATCGGGTTGCCGATCACGTTGCCTTGCCCGGTCGGGAACGTATGGACGACCCACCCACCTGCAGCCATCAACGTCACGCATTCCGCTGCTGCCGACGACGTATCCATATAGTAGAGGCCCGCGCCCTTGGCTGGCGCTTCCGCGGCGTCGAGCGCATCGATGTAGCGGCACTGGCGGCCAATCTTTTCGAGATTGCCGAGCGCCTTCTCCTCGATGCTCGACAGCCCGCCCGCGATATTGCCTTTGGTCGGCTGGCTCTCGGAGAGGTCGCCGTCCTTGTGCGCCTCGATGACGTCTTCCTGGTAGGCCTTCCACATCGCGTACCACTTGTCGCCGACGGCCTTGTCGATCGCGCGTTCACGGCAAATGTGCTCGGCACCGGTAATTTCAGAGGTTTCTCCGAACACGCCGGTGATGCCGTGCGGGATCAGTTTGTCGTACATATTGCCGACTGTCGGACAGGACGAGAGGCCGGTCGTGGTGTCGCTCTCGCCGCACTTGGTGGAAACCCAGAGATCGGCGATGTCGCACTCTTCGCGCTTGAGTTCCGAGGCCCACTGTACGAATTCCTTCGCCTTGTAGGACGCCTTCGCGATCGTGGCGATGTCGCCGTGACCTTCGATGCCGAAGCCGATCACAGGCTTGCCCGACTTGGCGATGCCGTCGACGACGCGCTTGGTCCAGCCGTCTTCGATGCCGACAACGACGACAGCGGCGACGTTGGGGTTCGTGCCGGTGCCGATCAGCGTGCGGAAGTGCAGATCGAGGTCCTTGCCGAACTGCAGGCGGCCGTAGGCGTGCGGGATCGCCAGCGTTCCCTTGATGTTATTGGCAACCGCCTCGCACACGGCGTTGGACAAATCGTCCAGCGGCAGGATGACGACATGGTTGCGGACGCCCACGCGCCCATTCTCACGGCGCCAGCCGTAGAACGAAAGCTCTGCGTGCTTACCCGACGCGCCGCCGGTTCTGACTGATTTCACGGACATAGCTCAATTCCCGATGGCGTAAGTGGCAGGTCGCAATGATCGGCAGGGCTGCGTGCTGCGCTCACCACCGCTTCGTCTTGTGGTTATGTATGTGGACGTGATCACCCTTTTTCAAATCGGCGGTGACGATACCGACATCTTCGCCGTACTTGATGACGGTGTCGCCCTTTTTCAGGTCGGCCAGCGCTACCTTATGGCCCACGGGAATGTCGTGATTGGCTTTGGCCGCAATCGCCGTATCGGTCTCGGTGACGACGCCGCTCATCTTGGTGCCAGCCTTGAGATCCTCGACGACGACCACGCCGACGTTGTCCTTCGGGCTGTGAACCAGAAACTGCGGAACGTTCGGAATGGACATCTGTGTTACCTCGGTTTCCCAATTTCGTCGCGTCGGTTCAGAACGCTTTACCCGCCGTCCAGCCGCCGTCGACCAGGAGGGTCGTGCCCGTGCAGAAGCTGGCATCGCTGGACGCCAGGAACAGGATCGCCTTGGCGATTTCATCCGGCTCTCCCCACCGACCGAGTGCGTGGATATCTTTAATCCGCTGGCTTTGCTCGACATCCTGAAAGTAGCGTTCGGTCAAAGGGGTGCGGATCACGCCAGGCCCGACCGCATTGACACGAATCCCCGACTGGCCGAGCTCGAGTGCCATTTCCTTAGTCAGTCCGACGACGGCGTGCTTCGATGCCGTGTAGGCGGCACGGTTGGGAGCTGCCGTCACGCCGAGCGTCGAGGCCACATTGACGATTGCAGCTGCGCCTTTCGCGGCGATCACCGCACGGGCAAAGACTTGCGAACACAAAAATGTGCCGGTTACGTTGATGCCCATGACGCGGTTCCATTCGTCCAGCGTGAGGTCGAGCACCGGTACGATCTCGCGCACGCCCGCGGAATTGACGAGCACATCCAACCGACCCAATTTCCGGCCCGCCGTCTCGACGAATGCGCCGACACTTTTGGGATCGACGACATCGACGTCGAAAGCGTAGGCGCGGCCGCCCTTTTCGACAATCGCATCGGCGACGCGGCGCGCGCCCAAGGCGTCCCGATCGCCGACGGCGACGACAGCCCCTTCCGCCGCCAGGCCATGCGCAGCGCGTTCACCGATACCGCTGGCGGCACCGGTGACCAACGCACCTTGATCCCGAAATCGCATTTTGCATCTCCACCTGTCGACCACGTCTCATGCGTCGTTCAAGATCGTCTCAACTGAGGGCGAAGCCTTCGTAACCCTTGGCCGCGATCTCGCTGCAGTGTTGCCGATAACGTGCCATGCCACCGGCGTAGGGCATGAACACGCGCGGTTTGCCGGGCACGTTGGCACCCAGATACCAGGAGTGGTGGGCCTGCGGCAGTAGCGTTGCGTCCGCTGCCGCGTTGACGGCCTGCACCCAGCGTTGCGATGCCGTCTCGGTCGCCTCGATGCGCGCAATGCCGGTTTCGCGCATGTGTGCGATACAGGCGGTGATCCACTCCACGTGCTGCTCGATGGCAACCGGCATATTGGTCAGCACCGAGGGACTTCCCGGGCCCGTGATCGTAAACAGGTTCGGAAAGCCCGCCACCTGCAGGCCGAGGTAATTCGTCGGCCCGTGCCGCCATGTGTCCCTCAACGCGCGACCGTCACGCCCCTGGATATCGAGCGCCAAAAGCGGACCCGTCATAGCATCGAACCCGGTCGCGAATACGAGGATGTCGAGCGGGTACTCGCCGGCGCTCGTTCGCACGCCGGTCGGCGTGATCGCCTCGATCGGTGCCTTGCGCACATCGACCAACGTGACGTTGTCGCGATTGAAGGTTTCGAAGTAATCGGTGTCGATGGGAGGACGCTTGGCACCATAGGGGTGATCGATGTCGGCCAGGATTTCCGCCGTCGCCGGATCTTTGACGATGGAGCGGATCTTGTCGGACAGATACTGCGCCGCCGTGTCGTTGGCCGGCTTGCTGGACAGCAGATCCTTGAACGCTGCCCGGAACTGCAATCCGCCCTTGTCCCAAGCCTGATCGTAAATCTGCATACGTTCATCCGGCGTCACATCGAACACATTGCGATCTTCAATCGTGAAGGCGTGCCCGTTGTGGGTGCTGTGCATGATGCGCCGCACTTCCGCGAAGTTGGCTTTCACATCGCGCTGAAATTCCGGTGTCAGCGGCGCATTGCGTGCGGGTACACTGTAATTTGCGGTGCGTTGAAACACCGTGAGATGTCGCGCTGTATCGGCGATGACGGGCGCGGCCTGAATGCCGGTCGATCCGGTTCCGATCTGTCCCACACGTTTGCCCGTGAAATCGACGCCCTCGTGCGGCCATTGCCCCGTATGCAGCCAGCGACCTTCAAACGTTTCCAGTCCCGGAATATCCGGCACGTTCGCCGTCGACAGGCAGCCCACAGCGGCGATCAGGAACTTTGCGCGCAGCGTCTCCCCCAAGCCTGTCGTCACGTGCCAAAGGTTCTGGCTCTCGTCGAAACGACATGCCGTGACGCGGCGGCCGAATTGAATGTCGCGCCTGAGATCGAGCCGGTCAGCAACGAAGTTCATATAACGCAGGATTTCTGCTTGTCCCGGATACCGCTCAGACCAGGACCACGCATCGATCAAAGCCTGCGAAAACGTAAAACAGTAAGCGTGACTCTCGGTGTCGCACCGCGCACCCGGATAACGGTTCCAATACCAGGTTCCGCCGACGCCATCGGCAGCTTCCAGCACCGTGACATCGAGGCCCAGGCGATCGCGCAGACAGTGCAGTTGGTATAAGCCTGCAAAGCCCGCGCCGATAATCACTGCGTCGAGCACTTTGGCGTCGCGTTTGATTGATGTGCCCATCGCATACTCTCCCGCTATCGACATTTTTGCACGCTCAGTCTGCGGTAACAGTAACCGAGCCGTGGCACGATGTGCATTGCGTGCGACGCGACTGGGGTATGTCGCCCCATCGGGGCTCACATGCGCTGGAAGCCGGGCAATAAAAAGCCTGTCCGAAGCGCGAAGCTGCAGACAGGACTTCAGTCACAGGCAATTTCAAATCAGTTGTCGACGGCGCGGTTGCTGGTAGGCAACCGAAGCGCCAACTCAGTCGACGGCGCGGTTGCTGGTGGGCAACCGAAGCGCCAACTTAGTCGACGGCGCGGTTGCTGGTGGGCAACCGAAGCGCCAACTTAGTTGTCGCTCGACATGATGGGGCCGAAGCCTTCCACCGTATTGCCTTTGACGCGCGCCAACTGCACCGACTGGATCGGATAGAAATCTGTTGCGCTGGTATCGATCTTGATTCCGGGGATCAGCATCGGAGCTTCGAAACCCTTCAGACTCGCCGCTTGTTTCATCAAGTTGTCACGCGTCAGGTCATCGCCGCATTTTTTCAGCACTTCGATCAGCGTGCTGGCCGATGCGTAGCCGTAGGCGTGATTTTGATCTTTCAAATCCGCATTCGGCATGTATTTCGCCATGAATTCCTTCCAGGCAATGAAATCAGGCATTTTTTCCCATTGGCTGTCGGTGACGTCCTTTTGATACATCGCGGTGATGACACCTTGCGACGCATCGATGCCGGCAGGGATGAACACTGACCCGAACGACGCCGAAACGTTGTTGAGATAGTGCGCGGGCTTCCAGCCGATTTCAGCGGCCTTCTTGATCGCCTGCGCCGCGAACTTCGGCGTGG
>JANYHG010000058.1 GCA_025359165.1 Hyphomicrobiaceae bacterium | reverse complement strand
CATCCCAAAATCGATCGCCACTGTGCCATGATCGGCCAATCGGCGCTCGAGGCGGCGGCGGTTTTTCTTGGTTTTGGTCGAAAAGCGCTGCTCGTAGGCGGCGTGCGTACCGGCTGTTGCAAGGTCTGCGAATGGTGCCTCCTCCGAGGCCGTAACGTCGGCTCGAAGCCGGGCGAGCACCGGCGCGATCGCTGCGTCGTCTCGCACTTTGGCGAGCCGGACGATATCGGCACCGGTTTTGGCAATGGCGAACTGCAGCGCCTGTTCGAGGTGCCGGCTGGCGTCAGGCATGCGCTCGATCAGCGCATCGCCGTACTGGCTGACGGGCGCACCCATGAACACCAGCTGCTTGAAACCAGCGATCCGTTCCACCGTGAGCGGGAGCACGCCCACGAGTTGGCTGTCCCGCTTGAGGGTGACGATGGCAAGCATATCGGTTTCGGCGAGATAGTGGTTGGCCCAGTGCCACAGCCAATTGAAGGTCTGAAACATCTGCTCGCCGCGCCCGGCACGTTCGAACAGAGCGTTCCACTCGTCTTCGAGGGCATCGAAGCCCGCGCGCGTTGTGACGAGTTGCAGATCGACCTGATGCAGTGAGGCACGCGGCGTGAGGAAGCGGATCGGCTGCGATGTCGAAACCGGCACAGCGAGGCCGGTGCCGATTTGAAACATCGAAGGAGAGGTAAGAGCCGTCATACGCTGCAAGTCCCGATCATCGCCATGTCGATCAGGATTAATGCAACGACGATGCCATTCTGGGGCCTCACGCGCTAGTCGCGCTCCGGCCGGGGCAGGCTCATTTGTGGGCGCTCCGGATGCCCACAAGCATCCGCGCCATCGCCCGACACCGTTCGGCTAGGGCTTCGCAAGCCCGGAAGCGCGCCGTTCCGCGCCCACCTGCGGCTTGGCCGCACGTAGTCGACCGGCGTCGGGCGGTAGCCCGCCCCGGCCGGAGCGCGACGAGCGCGTGAGGCCCAAACAAGTCCCCTATCGCAGATTGCCGCAGAAGCGTTGGATGCGGGTGCAGGCGTCTTCGAGATCTTTGGTCGATGTCGCGTAGCTGATGCGGAAGGCGGGGCTCATGGCGAAGGCTGCGCCATGCACGACGGCGACGCCTTCCTCCTCGAGCAACGTCGTCGCGAACAGTTCGTCGTTGGCGATCGTGACGCCTGATTTCGAGACTTTGCCGATCGCCCCGGCACACGACGGATAGACGTAGAATGCACCCTCGGGTGTGGGGCATTTCAACCCGCGCGCCTGATTGAGCATGGAGACCACGAGATCGCGGCGCTCCTTGAAAATCTTGTTGTGCTTAGGAATGAAATCCTGCGGTCCGTTGAGCGCCTCGACGGCGGCCCATTGGGTGATCGACGACGGGTTCGACGTCGACTGGCTCTGCAGCTTGCACATGGCCTTGATGAGCGGCTCGGGACCCGCGCCATAGCCCAGACGCCAGCCGGTCATGCAATAGGCCTTCGACAAACCATTCATGGTCAGCGTGCGGTCGTAGAGGCGCGGCTCGACTTGGGCGGGCGTGAAAAACTTCAGACCGTCGTAAAGCAAGTGTTCGTACATATCATCCGTCAGCACCCAGACATGCGCGTTCTTGGGCTGCATCAGGACGTCGGTGAGGGCTTTCAATTCGGCTTCGGTGTAGGCCGCGCCGGACGGGTTCGAGGGCGCGTTGAACAAAAACCACTTCGTCTTTGCGTTGATCGCCGCATCGAGTGCTGCTGGTGTCAGCTTGTAGCCGTTTTCGATCGTCGTCGGCGCAAACACCGGCTTGCCGCCGCCGAGCATCACGATGTCGGCGTAGCTCACCCAGCACGGCGCGGGAATGACGACCTCATCGCCGGGATTGATCGTGCACATCAGCGCGTTGTACAGCACCTGCTTGCCGCCGGTACCGACCGAGACCTGGCTCGGCTTATACGTGAGGCCATTCTCGCGGCGGAACTTGGCGACGATAGCGGCTTTCAATTCCGGGATGCCGTCGACGTCGGTGTAACGCGTTTTGTTTTCGTCGAGCGCGCGCTTGGCGGCGTCCTTGATATTCTGCGGTGTATCGAAATCCGGCTCACCGGCCGCAAGGCCGATGATGTCGCGGCCCTGGGCTTTCAGCTCGCGCGCCTTTGTCGACACCGCAATCGTGGCGGAGGGAGAAATGCGGTTCAAGCTGTCGGCATAAAAGCCCATGGCACGTGCCTCGATGAGTTTGATTGAATTGCACAAAGCGCGCGGAACCTACGCCTGCACCGACCGGCGTGCAAACAAAAACGGCCGCCCCGGGAGGGACGGCTGTTGTTATTTCCATCGATGACAGCGGTGCAAAAACGATCGGTGCCGAAACAAAAAAACGGCCTCCGTTTCCGAAAGCCGTTTTCTCGAACAGTAAAGAAGGTATCAGCGGCGCCAGTGATGATTGCGGAACCAGACCATGCGGCAGTGATGGCCGTACTGGTTGCAGACGCGACGCCAAAACACGTTTTCGACAGCGGTCGGAGCGTCGACACCAACAGCGCGATTGCCTGCGAAGGGCGCAGCCTCAACCGAAGTCACGAGCATTCCGAGAGCAGCCGAAGCGAGCAAGAATTTACGCATGTTGTCTCCTGATGGTTGGGTGCAGTGGATCAACGGCGGTCGTTCTGTTATTCCGTCGCGAGACCGAACATGACGGAGGACTTGCATCTAAAATAACAATGCACCTCTGAATGCATTGTGAACGGCAGTCGGTTTCCCAAGAAATGGCAAACGGAGGGCTCAAAGCGCGCCGCGCGAGATCTCCACAAGTTTTCCGCGATCCAGCCTGAGGATGCGATGCATCCGCTTGGCGAGATCGAAATTGTGGGTCGCGATGAGGGCTGCGACGCCCGTCGTCGTCACCAACTCGAGCAAACCCGAGAACACGTGCTCGCTGGTTTCCGGATCGAGATTGCCGGTGGGTTCGTCGGCGAGCAGAAGTTTAGGCTGTGGCGCAAGCGCGCGGCAGATGGCCGTGCGCTGCTGCTCGCCACCCGACAGCTGCGCCGGTCTATGGTCGAGGCGGCCTTCGAGCCCCATCAGACCGAGGAGCTCGATTGCACGCGCCGTGGCGGCGGTTCGTGAAACGCCCTGAATGAGTAACGGCATGGCGACGTTTTCGACCGCCGAGAACTCCGGCAGCAACTGGTGGAACTGGTAGACGAAACCCATTTCCGTACGGCGGACGGCGGTGCGCGCATTGTCGTCGAAGCCGGAGCAGTCGCGGCCATCTACGATGACGCTGCCGCTGTTGGGTGTTTCGAGCAAGCCGGTGATGTGCAGCAACGTGGACTTGCCCGCCCCTGATGGCCCCACGAGTGCTACCGCCTCACCCGGCCACAACTCGGCCGAGGCTTCATCGAGGACGCGAATCTCGCGCTCGGCTTGTTTGAAGACACGCGTCAGCCTGTCGAGCCGGAGCACGGGCTGGCCACCGCGCAAGGCGCGTGCATCTGGCATCATGGTGTGAGACAAATCCTGCATCGCATGATCACCCGTATCGCAGCGCTTCGACGGGATCGAGGCGTGAGGCACGCCACGACGGATAGATCGTCGCCAGCACCGCCAGCGCCAAGCCCATCGCGACGATCATCGCGGTTTCGAGCGGGTCCATTTCGGCGGGCATACGTGTCAGATAATAGAAGTTGGGATCGAACACGTTGCGCGACGACGCCCACATCACGAATTGCCTGATTTCTTCGATATAGCGCGTGAAGATGACGCCGATGACGAAGCCGGCGAGGGTGCCGACAACGCCGATCGACGCACCGGTGATCAGAAATACGCGCATGATCGCGCCCTTGGACGCGCCCATGGTGCGGAGGATGCCGATGTCGCGGCCCTTGTCTTTCACCAGCATCATCAGGCCGGAAATGATGTTGAAGGCGGCGACGACGATGATCAGCGACAGGATGATGAACATCATCGCCCGCTCCACGTCGAGCACGCGGATGAACGTTTCGTTGCGCTGCTTCCAGTCCGAGAAGTGGATGCCGGCAATTCCCAACGCCCGCATCCCCGCCATTGTGGTGCCGACGGCTTCCGGATCGTCGGTGACGACCTCGACGGCGTCGACGGCCTTGTCGCGC
The DNA here is from genome assembly GCA_025359165.1 of Hyphomicrobiaceae bacterium. Classification (GTDB taxonomy): domain Bacteria; phylum Pseudomonadota; class Alphaproteobacteria; order Rhizobiales; family Hyphomicrobiaceae; genus JABFRJ01. Next base: position 2,818 of record JANYHG010000058.1, on the reverse strand, counting down.
GAGAAGAATTTCTGGCTTTCCTCGAGCGGCATGAAGATCATGATCTTGTCGTATTCGCTCATGCCCATCTCAAAGATGGCGCTGACCGGATAGGACTTCGTGCGCGGCAGACAGCCGAACGGCGTGCAGGCCCCACGCGGGCCGATCAGGGTCACGTTGTCGCCGACACCGACTTTGAGATTTTCGGCCAGCCTGACGCCGATGGCGATGCCGGCCTGATTGTCGAAGCCGTCGAGCGTGCCTTCACGGATATTGCTCTGCACCAGCTTGAGCGATTTGACGCTCGCCTCGCTCATGCCGCGAACATTGCCGCCCAGCGCCTGCGCCTGCGTCGAGGCCATGACCTGTCCCTCGATCAACGGGATCACGGTTTTAACCGACTTCACGCCACGCAGCTTTTGCGCCACGTCGGCGAAATCGTCGAACGGCGCGTTGATACGGTTGATGATCACATGCCCGTTGAGGCCGAGAATTTTACCGACCAGTTCCTTGCGAAAGCCGTTCATGACCGCCATCACGATGATCAGCGTGGCGACGCCCAGCATGATACCGGCGAACGAGAAACCAGCGATGACGGAAATGAAACCTTCACTGCGGCGCGCACGCAGATAGCGCATCGCCAAAATCCATTCGAACGGTGCGAACACCGATGTCGCAGACGCGGCCGCACGCGTGGCGTGCGGCGACGACGTCGATGGGGCCTGTCCGGCAGTCACGTCTGTCATCGACAACCCCATTATTTTCCCCAGCGCCAGCGCGGCGGCTCACCTTTGAACCAGCACACTCCAACGAGCAGAACCGAAACGCCCACCATGAAAGTGAGATACGCCGGCATCATGGTGGGCGGCGGAAAAATCCAAATGCCGGCCACAACGGCGACCGTATACACGACGAGAACCAACCAACCTTGCCATCGTTGCGGCGGCCCCCAACCCCAGCCATAGCGTTTGGATGGAAACCAGTATTTCGGATCGGCTGCCATCTTCAGCACTCCCCACCAGGCTTCGCCGGCATCCTGTTCAGGCGAGTGTACGGCGGGCCGAAACCAGATCGGAAAGCCGCCGCAGGGCAGCGTCGATCGGCAGTGTGACGCGCTCGCCGGTCTTGCGCTCCTTGATCTCGACCTCGCCTGCCTTAACGCCTTTCGGCCCGACGATCAGTTGGAACGGCAGGCCCATCATGTCCATACTGGCGAACTTGCCGCCCGCGCGCTCGTCGGTATCGTCGAGCAGCACCGACAAACCAGCGCGCTCGAGCTTTATGTAGAGGTCGTTGGAGACGGCATCGGTATCCTTGTCGCCGGCCTTGAGATTGATCAAGCCGACCTCGAACGGCGCGAGCGGCACCGGCCAAATGATGCCGCTGGCATCGTGGCTGGCTTCGATGACGGCGGCGACGACGCGCGTCGGCCCGATACCATACGACCCCATGTGCACCGTCACCGGCTTACCATCCGGCCCCTGAACCTGTGCTTTCATCGGCTCAGAGTATTTGGTGCCGAAGTAGAAAATATGGCCGACTTCGATTCCGCGGGCGGAAACCTGCTTGTCGGCACCAACGCTGCCGTAGGCTGCCGCGTCGTGCATTTCGCTGGTGGCCGCGTAGAGCGACGTCCACTTTTCGACGGTTGCTTGCAGGGCGGCGATATCGTCGAAGTTGGTGTTAGCAGGTGGGATGGCGAAATCGAGATAGTCCTTGTGGCAGAACACTTCGCTCTCGCCCGTTTCGGCGAGAATGATGAACTCGTGGCTGAGATCGCCGCCGATCGGACCGGTGTCGGCGCGCATCGGAATGGCCTTGAGGCCGAAACGGGCGAAGGTGCGCAGATAGGCGACGAACATCTTGTTGTAGCTGTGGCGGGCGCCGGCCGCGTCGAGATCGAAGGAATAGGCATCCTTCATGAGAAATTCGCGACTGCGCATGACACCGAAACGGGGCCGCACTTCGTCACGGAACTTCCATTGCAGATGATAGAGATTGAGCGGCAGACCGCGATAGCTCTTGACGTAGGTGCGGAAGATCTCGGTGACCATTTCCTCATTGGTTGGGCCGAACAGCATCTCGCGCTCGTGGCGATCCTGAATGCGCAGCATCTCTTTGCCGTAGGCGTCGTAGCGACCGCTCTCGCGCCACAGATCGGCAGACTGGATCGTCGGCATAAGGATTTCCTGCGCACCGGCGCGGTTCTGTTCCTCGCGGATGATCTGATTGACTTTGCCGAGAACTTTCAGGCCCAGCGGCAGCCACGCATAGATGCCAGAACTCTCCTGCCGGATCATGCCGGCGCGGAGCATCAACTGATGCGAAACGATCTCCGCATCCTTCGGCGTGTCGCGAAGAACGGGCAGGAATGAACGGGAGAGACGCATGGGTGTTATCGGCTTTGAGATCAGGTTGCGGGACGGAGCCAAGACCGTCGATGACCTGACGAAAACATGGCGGCGAGCTGGACGCGGCACGGATGCGGCAACCGGTATGCGACCGGCTAAGCTTCATCGCCGCCGTTGCACGGTGATTTTCGAGGCCCGCTCGCGTGATAGCCAGTATTGGCGTCGTGGGCAATGGTATCCGGACCGCATCGACATTTATGAACAGGTAGTCCGTCGGCTACGGAGTTAGGGCCACACTAGACTGAGCCGCATTCCGCCGGGGTGCTGCGACCGACGCAATTGATTGGTAAGCATGGTGACAGTTGTGCACACATGCAGCGCAAAAACATTGATTATGGGTGGTGACAACATCGTCGCACCCCGCTATGAATGCCTCGTTATACGGCAAATGTCGGGTGCGAGCTGCTGTTTTATGAGGCAGGCGCGAT
>JANYHG010000056.1 GCA_025359165.1 Hyphomicrobiaceae bacterium | reverse complement strand
CCCGACGACTTCTACGAGGCCTTGATCGCACTCCATAATGATCTGACGCCCGACCAGAGTCGTTCAACCAATGCCAAACTGATCTTGCTGCTGGCGAATCATATTGGCGACCAGTCCATACTTCGCGCTGCACTCGCAAAGGCGCGCGCTGGCCTCCTCCCCGACAAATGACGGACCGTTCGGTGGCCATTGCGTGGCGTTTGGATTGCTGGCCGGGAGCAACTATATAAGGGCGGCAAATCAGCCGAGGCGATGATGACAGCATCCAGAGAACGATCGGTGAAACTGATACCTGAAGGGCCAAAAGGCACTATCGCCGCATCTAAGAAACCGAGCCGCAGTGAAGTCGAAGCGGCGTTCCGGACGATCATTAGATGGACCGGCGACGACCCCGACCGGGACGGGCTGAACGAAACGCCGGCGCGCGTGACGCGTGCGTTCGAGGAGTATTTCGCAGGCTACGCTCAAGATCCCGCCCAAATTCTCCGAAAGACATTCGAGGAAACAGACGGTTACGACGAAATGATCGTGCTGAGTGGCATCCCGTTCGAAAGCCACTGCGAGCACCATATGGCCCCGATTATCGGGCGCGCTTGGGTTGCTTACGTACCCACCGGGCGCGTGGTTGGCATTTCCAAGCTCGCGCGTGTGGTCGAAGTTTTTGCGCGACGCCTGCAAATTCAGGAGAAAATGACCGCGCAAATCGCCAATACCATTCAGGAGGTCTTGGAGCCGCACGGTGTCGGAGTCGTTATCAAAGCCACCCATGGCTGTATGACCGCCCGCGGCGTGCGCAAGCATGGCACCATGCTCCACACTAGCCGCATGCTCGGTAGCTTCCGCGACAACGCTATGACGCGGCAGGAATTTCTGGCTATGATCGACTGATGTGCGGGCACGGCTTGTGCGCCTCTTGAACGTGATCGGGCGATCGGGCACAACCAGTCCTGAAGTCTTCCACGCTCCTTGATGGCGGCCCAGACCCATGAAATACGACGAGAGCGACGCCCAAAGTACCAACGTCGAGGATCGCCGTGGCTCGTCCGACGCCGGCGACGACTCGGGCGGTGGTTTCCCCATCCCGATGGGCGGCGGCGGCATGGGGCTGACGACCATGCTGATCGTTGGTGCCATCATGCTGTTGTTCGGCCTCAACCCTCTGGATCTGCTGAACGGCGGTATGGGCCAGCCCGGCCCTAGCCTTCCATCCCATCCGCGCGTTGGCGGCGACGGCCGCGAAGGCGGACGTTACGGTATCCCTGGCCTGCCCGGCAGCGCAGACAAAGGCGGACCGAGAGACGTCGTGGCACGGTCGGAAGATCCGATGAAGGTTCGCGTCGCGCAGGTTCTGAAAGACACCGAAGACGTCTGGACGGATGTGTTTCAATCCATGGGCAAGCGCTATACCCCACCCAAACTCGTGATCTTTTCACGCGCCACGCGAACAGGTTGCGGCGTCGGCCAGACTGCCATGGGACCATTTTATTGCCCGGTCGACCAACAGGTCTATATCGACCTCGCATTCTACGACGAGCTGAAGCGTCGCTTCAACGCGCCGGGCGACTTTGCCGAAGCCTATGTAATTGCCCATGAAGTTGGTCACCACGTGCAGACGTTGCTCGGAATTTCCGATCGCGTCCAGCAGCTCAAATCTCGTGCGAGCGAGCGCCAGAGCAATGCCATCCAGGTGCGGATGGAGTTGCAGGCCGATTGCTACGCCGGTGTCTGGGCAGCCCGCGATTATCAACTGCACAAGGACCGTATTCAGCCTGGCGACATCGAGTCGGGCCTGAACGCCGCCGCCCAGATTGGTGACGATACGCTACAGAAGAAGTCGCAAGGGTACGTGGTGCCCGATGCCTTTACGCATGGCAGTTCGGCGCAGCGCGTCGGCTGGTTCAAGCAGGGCATGCGAACCGGCCAGTTACAGCAGTGCGATACGTTCGCCACTCGCGACGATCCGCAGTAAGGCGAGCCGCCGCGCGTCGGCGCGGCCAACGGCAACTTTACAGCGGTGCGCCCGTGTACTCTGCAGCGCGACAGCCTACACCGCGCGCCTTGAGTGCCGCACACGTTTTCAAGGCTTCTGCGTCGTTGGCGAACGGCCCCGCAATCAGTTGAAACGCGCTGCCATCCCCTGCCGGCACGATGCGCGGATCGAGCTTACCCAGAACCTGACCATGGGTCTGGCTCAGCACATTCCAGCTCAGGCGGATCGAATCGAGCGACGGGCCTGACGCCACCAGAAGTCCTGCAGTCCGGCCCGGGTTCGGCGACAAGCTGCCGGTCTGAATCTGCGCGGTCGCACCGGGGATTGCCGCCGGTATCGCAACGAATGGCTTCGGCGGAACCGGTTTGAGCGGGGGCAACTCAGCCGCAGCACCCGCTGGCCCGACCACCGGCAACTGCGCATTTGCAGCTTGCCGCTGAGGCGCTTGCACGACGGCCAAGCCGGGAACTTTCGCAGTTATCGCAGCCGGTGGCGACTGTAGCGATGGCTGCGGCGCAGTGGACGCCGTCTCGGCGAGCACAGCGCGGTTGGTCGGACGTTGACCTTGTGCTGACGGCGACGCGGCGGCGGCTTGCGGCAAATTCGCCGCCATCTGCGCAAACGTGTCCAGACGGCTTTCGGAAGCTTTGACCCGTCCCGCCGTTTCACGCTCGCGCGCATCGATGGATGCCGTCGTCTGCTTGAGATCGGCGACATCTTTGGCCAGTTGGTCCAGCGTCTGCGTGACCGGTGCGAGCACGGCATCGAAATCGCCGGAGCGCGATAATCCGACCGCGCCGAGATAGCCGGCGGAAATCAATCCAAGTCCCGCCCACATGGCGACATAACTCGCCCCGTAACGTCGGGCCGGCGGCGTGGCGGAGACGACGGCTGGCAGCTCGGCCGATACGTCGGCAGCAGCCTCGAGGCCGGCGCGCGCGGATGCCGCGGTCTGCCGAAACGCCCGGACATCGAAGCCTTGCTCGCCGCTCTGCGGAGAGGTGGCCCGGCGTGATGCCGTCGGTGCGCGATCGAACAGCCCCGACTGCGGTGCGAAATTTTCGGGCGTGGGCGGAGAACGGTCCATCAGGTGCTTGCTCGCGTCTGGACGGCAACGCAGAAACAGAAGGCCGAATCGTTGAAAACTGATGGTTAACGCAAGCAATGGACCGTGCGGCGGGTCAACAAAATCGCGGCACAACTTGTGCATTTGGTGTGGATATTCCTGCTCTCTGGATAAAACAGCGAAACTGGCGCACGCCTTGCTTCAGCGATGCGGTTGCAGTACCCGCATGGCCACCGAGCAGGCAATATGGGCCCGCTGCGGTCCAGATCAGCCTGCCTCAGCCTAAGTCAACCTCGAGTTCCGCATGATCCAAGCGAAAGCCCGCCCTCTGTTGACCATCGTCCTTGCCGCCGGCAAGGGCACACGCATGAAATCGGACGTGCCGAAAGTCATGCATGCGATGGCTGGCCGCAGCATGCTGGGTCACGTGCTGGCGCTTGCCACCGAGTCCGGCACGACATCGACGGCCGTGGTGGTTGGGCCCGACATGCCCACCGTGCGGGCCGAAGTCGCGACATTGACCGCTTCGGCGTCCGTCTTCGAGCAAACCCGTCAGCGTGGCACCGCCGATGCAGTCCTGGCCGCGCGCTCCGCCATTGCGGCTCACCAGGGCGACGTGCTCGTCGTATTCGCCGATACGCCCCTGATTTCAGCCGAAACGGTCCGCAAGTTGGTGAGCGCCCTCGACCAGGGTGCCGAAGTCGCCGTTCTCGGTTTCCACGCCAAGGATGCCACAGGCTATGGTCGTCTGGTCACCGACGGATTACTCACGGAAGGGGTCGCCAATCTCCTCGCCATTCGTGAGCATAAGGATGCGACGCCGGTCGAACGGCAGATCGACTTCTGCAATTCCGGCGTCATGGCCTTCCGTACGCCCGAACTACTAACTGTACTCGATGCCATCGGCACGAATAACGCTTCCGGTGAATTTTATCTCACCGATGCGATCGCCATCATGCGCCAGCAGGGCCGTCGCGCCGTAGCGGTCGCCGGCCAGGAAGAGGAGATGCTGGGCGTCAACACACGCGCTCATCTTGCAATGGCCGAGGGCGTGTTCCAGCGGCGTGCCCGCGCTCGCGCCATGGCGGACGGCGCGACCTTGATCGATCCTGGTACGGTCTGGTTCGCTTACGATACGAAAATCGGCCGTGACGTGATCATCGAGCCCAACGTCTTCTTCGGCCCCGGTGTTACGGTGGGCGACCGCGTCACCATCCATGCGAATTCGCACCTGGTCGGCGCCACGCTCGAGGACGGCGCCCAAATCGGCCCCTTCGCACGCCTGCGGCGCGGGACCCACCTCGGCCAGAACACCAAGATCGGCAACTTCGTCGAGGTCAAGAATGCCGTGTTCGAAGCCGGTGCCAAAGCCAACCACCTCGCCTACATCGGCGATGCCCGCATCGGCACCAAAGCCAACATCGGGGCCGGCACGATTTTCTGCAACTACGATGGGTTCTTCAAACACCGCACCGACGTTGGCGCGGGGGCGTTCATCGGTTCCAACTCGTCGCTCGTCGCACCAGTCAAGATCGGCGACGGTGCCTTCGTCGGCTCCGGCAGCGTCATTACCAAGAACGTCGAGGCCGACGCACTCGCGCTGGCACGCGCCGTGCAAGAAGTGCATCCGGGATGGGCCGCCAAGTTCCGGGCCGTCATGAGCAGTCGCAAGGCCAGGAAGTAGTCGTCGTGGCGACCATAATTCTGATCCACGACAGGATTATGGGCGCCCGACCGTTTCTGTGGACAACTGCAACAGGGTTTGACTTGTCCCGGCCTCGAAGCTGTGACTATGCGTTGGATGCGATTTGCAAATCATGTCCGCCGGACTTCGGCCTTGATGAAGCACCGGGCTCACCCGATCTGATAGATCGGGCCTCGGCCCCGATATAAAGGATATCTCCATGTGCGGCATCGTCGGTATTCTCGGCACTAAACCCGTCGCGATCGACATTGTCGACGCGTTGCGCCGCCTCGAGTATCGCGGCTACGACTCGGCCGGCATCGCAACAGTCGAAAACGGCCTCCTCGACCGCCGCCGCGCCGAGGGCAAGCTGCGCAACCTCGAAACGCGCCTGATGAGCGAACCGCTGAAAGGGCACGTTGGCATCGGCCATACGCGTTGGGCCACCCATGGCCGCCCGACCGAAGTGAACGCCCATCCGCACATGACCGACAAGGTGTCGGTCGTCCACAATGGCATCATCGAGAACTATCGCGACCTCAAGGAAGACTTGACGGCGAAGGGCCACATCTTCCAGACCGAAACCGACACCGAAGTCGTCGTCCATCTGATCACCGACGAGATGCGGCAGGGTCGCAAGCCCGTCGAGGCCACCCAACGCGCGCTCGGTATGTTGCGGGGCGCCTTCGCGCTCGCCATCATATTCGCCGGTGAAGACAACCTCATGATCGGTGCCCGTCAAGGCTCGCCCCTTGCCATCGGTCATGGCCAGGGCGAAATGTACCTGGGCTCCGACGCCATCGCCCTCGCCCCCTTCACCGACACCATCACCTACCTCGAAGAAGGCGACTGGTGCGTCATGACGCGCACATCGGTCCAGATCTTCGACCGCGACAATCGCGCCGTCGAGCGGCCGTCGATCAAATCGGTCGCCAGTTCGTTGCTGGTCGACAAGGGCAACTACCGCCACTTCATGCTTAAGGAAATCCACGAGCAGCCGGAGGTGATCTCCCACACCCTCGGCAACTACATCGACATGGCCGCAGGCTGCGTGAAATTCCCCTCGATGGGCATCGACTTGGCAGGCGTCACGCGCGTCACGATCTCGGCCTGCGGCACCGCCTACTATGCCGGCGTCGTCGCCAAGTATTGGATCGAAAAATACGCCCGCGTTCCCGTCGAAATCGATATCGCCTCCGAATTCCGCTATCGCGAAGTTCCGCTCGCTCCGGGCGGTTTGTCGGTGTTCGTGTCGCAGTCGGGCGAAACCGCCGACACGCTCGAGGCGCTGCGCTACTGCAAACGCAACGGCCAGATCATCGCCGCCGTCGTCAACGTGCGCACCTCCACCATCGCGCGTGAAGCCAACGCGGTGCTGCCGACCCTCGCTGGCCCGGAAATCGGCGTCGCCTCGACCAAGGCTTTCACCAGCCAGCTCTCCGTCCTCGCCTGCCTCGCGATTGCCATCGGCCGCGCGCGCGGCACCATCGACGCCGCCAAGGAACAGGAACTGGTCAAGGCGTTGACCGAGTTGCCGCGCCACGTCGCCACCATGCTTCACGACGAGAGCTTCTACGAAGGTCTCGCCCACGAGATCTCCAAGGCGCGCGACGTGCTCTATCTCGGCCGCGGCGTAAACTATCCCATCGCCATGGAAGGTGCGTTGAAACTCAAGGAAATCTCCTACATCCACGCCGAAGGCTATGCCGCCGGCGAACTCAAGCACGGTCCGATTGCGCTGATCGATGAGAACGTCCCCGTCATCGTGGTCGCGCCCGAAGACGATCTGTTCGACAAGACCGTTTCGAATATGCAGGAAGTGGCCGCGCGGGGTGGCCAGATCGTGCTGATATCAGACGCCCCGAAGGAAAAGGCCGGCTGCCGCCTGCTGGCCCACATCAAGATGCCGAAGGCGCATCCCTTCACCAACCCGCTGCTCTACGCCGTGCCGGTGCAGTTGCTCGCCTATCACACAGCCGTCTTCATGGGCACCGACGTCGACCAGCCCCGCAACCTCGCGAAATCGGTAACGGTGGAATAGAAGCGACGAGATCTGTAGGTTGGGTCAAGCGGTCGCGCGACCCAACATCGCTTGCTCCTCGCGGGAATGTTGGGTCGCGCTGCGCTTGACCCAACCTACATTGCGCGCGCGGCCCGTCGCCGAATTGCCGCATTCCCAGCGTTCGTTGACTATGGCGGGTCATAG
>JANYHG010000053.1 GCA_025359165.1 Hyphomicrobiaceae bacterium | reverse complement strand
GAAACCGCAGAGGCCTGGAAGCTGGCGAAATCGAAACTCACCCAGCGGTTTCCGGACCGCCCGATCCTCGTTCTGCACTATGGCGACCATCAGCCCGTGATGACACGTCGCCTGGAAAACGCGCTCGGCCTGTCAGCCGATCCGCAGCGAACGTTTCGCACTTTCTTCGCGATCGAAAGCCTGAACTTCGCACCTCGGCCTGTGTCCCAACAGCATGTCGCGATCGCCGATTTGAGCACAGTCCTGCTCGCCGCAGCCGGCTTGCCCCTCGACGCGGTATCGGCCACACGCGCCCACGCAATCAACGGAGCCGGCAACGACGCCGACCACCGCGCCCAGCTTCTGCGCACGCTGATCGACCACCAACTCGTCATCCTCGGCACCTGATCTAACTTTTGCCAGCAACGCCGCGCACCCGCTCGCGATGCCACACGTAAATGCCCGAAGCGATGATGATGCTGGCACCGGCCCACGTCCACGCATCCGGCACGTCGCCGAAGAACGCGTACCCCACGATCACCGCCCACACGAACAGCGTGTAATTATACGGCTGCAAAAGCGACGGCTGCGTCAAACTCAGCGCTCGGATAAAGCAGATATGTGCCAGGCTCCCGAGCATCGCGATCGCCGCGAGCATCCACCAGCCCGTCGCATCGGGCCATTGCCACACCGCAGGACCGACAAGGCTTGTCGCCAGAAATCCGATCATCGCCGTCCACAGTGACGTCGTATCGCTGCTGTCCGACCGCGAGCAGAGCCGCACCAGGATTTGATATCCAGCCCATAATCCCGCCGCTGCCAACGCGATCAACATCGCCGGTTCGATCTTCTGAAAGCCCGGCCGCACGATCAGCATGACGCCGAGAAAACCTGCGAACACCGCACACCATCGCCGCCAGCCGACCTGCTCGCCGAGCAACGGCACCGACAACGCAACGACTCCGAGCGGTGCCAGCGCCGCCACCGCATGCACATCGGCCAACGGCATGAACTTGAACGCCAGCATGAAGGCGCTGCTTTCGCAGATCAGCAGCAACGCCCGCGCCAACTGCAATCCGGGTCGCTTACTCTGCAGCAATGCGCGTAACGGCTGTCCTTGCGCACGCATCAATCCCACGATCAGCACGCAAAACACGATATTGCGAACCCATAAGATCTGCGGAATCGGCAGCGTCAGCGATAGGGTCTTGGTCAATCCGTCCATGACGGCGAACGCGAACATCGCAGTCAGCGCCAACGCGATTGCGATCGTCGATCGCCCGCTGGCGTCGCTGGATGTATGGATTGCCATGAGGTCTGAACACTTCGTGTTGCAAGCGCGATCCGACGTGGTATCAGACGCAGTCGAGACAAGCGAACATCTTCGCAGCCATCACGAGAGCATCAGCTCACGCGTTCCAGATGACGGATCACCCGCGCCGGATTACCGGCGACGAGACAGTGCGACGGCACGTCTTTGGTCACGACACTGCCCGCACCGATGACTGCGTAGCTCCCGATGTGAACCCCTGGCAAGATGATGACATGGCTGCCGATCCAGACATGGTCGTCGATGATGACGCGTTCGGATGGCGGCACCTGGGCGTGTCTGATGATATCGTGCTGGTTATTGTCCATAACGAACGTGTAGTGGCCAAGATGGCAATGCGCCCCGATTCTGACGAGATCGTGCGCCGAAAACGACGAGCCGTAATTGACGAACGTGTGGGCACCGATCTCGATGCGCCCGGCCGCATAGGTATTGAATTCGATCGGCACGATTGTCCCGCTGAGACACACGCCACGCTCGAATGCGACGACGCCGCGTCCCTCGACCTGGGCTCGCCCTCGCAGTCGCACCGACAGCGGCACCCTGGCCCGTCGCCCGAGCATCAATTGAGCCTTGACGATACTCGCGATCTCACTCGGGTTGGCGACGGTTTTTTGAAACACCTTCAGCAGCATTGCCCGACAATCGCGAAGCCCGCCTATAAAGTCAGAGAGTGTAGATCGGCGGATCATCGGCCCCGTTCAGCCTCGCGTGTTCGGCCCAATGGCACGTGCGAGTGACGCTAGATAGTGCCAGCCTGATGCACAACGAGCACTGCACAACTCGCTTAATTCTCTTTGTCGATCAACGCCACAGGAGCCGGCTCTGTATCCGGACCAGTTCCCCCACCCGAACCGCGAAGGTCTGTTCCGTCCACAGCCTGACGCACAACCAGAGATAGCCGCTCGACATAGCGAGCGAGGCTCATCTCGCGTTCAACCTTCCAGCGGCCTGCACCACCGAGCCGCTCCATCTCTGCCGGGTGCGCGAGCAGACGCACAATTTCTGCGCGCATTTCGTCGGCATCTCCAACGGCGACATAACGTCCGTTCTCGCCATCGACGATCACGTCGGTCTGCCCCGCGGCGCGTGAGCACAGCACTGGCTTGCCCATTGCCATCGCCTCGAGGATAGCCGTCACTCCCGCCTGAAATTCTACCGGCTCCAGCGGCATCACGAGCAATCGGCTGTCTGCATAAAGCTGGCGCAATTCGAATTGAGTGAACTTGCGCACGCTGACGTTCGCCGGAATGGCCTGATCGACCGTACTGTCCCTGTATTTGGACCACGGCGACGCAGCCGCGATAACCACCTGTATGTTCAGGCCTTCGACTGCCTTGAGCAAAGTCGGATAGTCCCGCCGCTCTAGCCCGACCGCGCAAATCTGTGATCGAATGGTGGCGTTGGGCTTCACTTTGGTCGGGTCGAAAAACGCATCGTCGACCATGAACGGCGTCCATATCACACGTCGGCTGTCGATCTGCCAGCGCCGCTCGATGAACTGTTTTTGCCAACGGCTGTACGTCAGAAACCGATCGATGTGGGTATGCAGCCCAAGGCGATCCATCAAAACCAGTTTCTTCGCGACCGAAATGATGTGGACAATCATGACGTGACGCGCGCGAGCACCGGGCGTTATTTTCAGTAGTCCGGCGAGTGGCAACCCTATCTGTTCGCCATCGGTCACGATCGCTTGGTAGTGCTTTCGCAACTTCCAGCACGCAAATGCGAGCAGCAGGTTCGGCCCCCCAATTCGCTCGCAGATCGCGCCAAGCACGCCTGTCGAAGCGCGTGCCGCTGCATAGTCGATGAGATCGGCATCGAGACCGTCGGAGAGCGCGAGATAGTCCGGGCACGGACGCAAACCTTGCGCAACCTGCTCGCGAACATCGTCGGTGATCACACCAGACACCGTCAGCAGCGTCGGTCGCCCCGATGGTTTCGCGATCGACATGCGCCCCTTGTCCATCAGGAAGGAGTAGCCTTCGACGGACCGCGCTGTCCAATCAAGCTCGACATGAGCACCGATGGCAGGACAGTCGCACATCTGAGATAGCGCCGTGCCAATCGCTCGGGATTGCCAAGCAGGCGCCACAGCCACTCCGCACCGAGTGCGCGCGTCCACTTCGGCGCCCGCGTTTGTACGCCAGCGATGAAATCAAGCCCCGCCCCGATGCAGACGAAGGCGATACCGCTGGTTCGGTCGATGGCGAAGGCTGAAAACATCTCTTGCTTTGGCGCGCCCAAGGCGACGAAACAGATCTTCGCACCCGATGCCGCGATTTCGCGAATGTAATCGGCTGCGGCATCCGAAGTCGGGTCGAAATCGAATTCCGGAGCACGCATGCCTGCAATGACCAGCGAAGGATAGTCGGCAGTGAGTTGCCGGCCAGCACCCGACAACGCATCATTCTGGCTCCCGAACATATAGATCGGTTGCCCCGCACGCGCGGCCGCGGCACACAGCGGTTCGATGAGATCCGCTCCGGTCACGCGATTGAATTTACTGCCGGACAACAGGCCGGCCCATACGATCGGGAAACCATCGGCAGTGATGTAGCGGGCCTTGTCGTAAGCCGCACGAAACGCAGCATTGCGCCGCAGTTTGACAACGTGATCGAGGTTGAGTGTAAAGACGCCGAATGACTCGGCTGAATTGCAATCACCCGAGATCGAGGCAGCGGTCGACGCTAGCGTATCGCAGTTGACCGCAACACCTTCGACGACAAAACTCGAATCCATCATTGATACGCACCCTGCAAATTTGCCAGATTTCGCCGTGACCGGTCCTGACTTGGCGTGACCCACTGCCACTCAATAAGCACCCTTGGCAAACACGAACATCGTGCGAGCGATGATCTCGATGTCGAGCCAGATCGACCAATGATCGATGTAGAAAAGGTCGTGCTCCATGCGTCGGCGCACGTCGTCGGGCGTTTTCGTCTCACCACGAAAACCTTTGACTTGCGCCCACCCCGTAATGCCCGGCTTCACCCGCCGCCGCCGAGAAAACAGATCGAATTGCTGCTCGAACGCTTGATCGTGTGCAATCGCATGCGGTCGCGGACCTACGACCGACATCTGCCCGAGCAGCACGTTGATGAATTGCGGTAACTCGTCGATGCTCATTGCGCGCAACACGCGGCCCACCCGGGTGACCCGCCGGTCGTTTTTGATCGCTTGCACGACCTCGGCACCGTCTTCGGCGACCGTCATCGAGCGAAATTTATAAATTGCGAAAATCGTACTGTTCCGCCCGAGGCGTCGCTGTTTAAAAAACACCGGACCCTGTGTATCGAACTTGATGGCGAGCGCCACGAGCACGAATACCGGCAACAGCAGAACCAGAGACACCGATGCGATGAGCACATCCAGCAACCTTTTGACCAACCACGAGTTCTCCGACTCCGGCAGCAGATGCACGACGTCGGCTCGAAGCCCGCCTATTTGCCGCGCGCCTGCGATGCCCACAGCCAAGGTCTTCAGGTCCGTGCAGAGCAGCAGTTCGGTGGTGTATGACCCCAGGGACTTCACGACGCTGCGTATCCGGTTTACGTCGCTGCTCGGAATTGCGACAATCACGCGATCGTAGTGGTCCGCTAAAATCGCACGCTCGAGATCGGACATGCCTCCGACAAAAAAGCCGTCGCCCGTTTCCGATTGCAGCCCGTAGGCCTCGACGGCACTCGACAATCCCTCGGTTTGTCGTATCAGCGCGGCGACCTCCATTGCGTGGTCGCGCGTCCCGATGATTGCAATGCGGTGCTGAAGTCGACCTTTAGCAATGCCGCGCCTGATCAATCTCATGCTTTGCGCCCGCACCAGCGCTATAGAAACCGCCATGGTCACGAGCCAGACCAAAATCCAGCCACGTGACACCACGACTGATTGCTTTACAGCGTACAGAATCCCGAGAACAATCAAAAGAGAGACAATCAAACCACTGATAATTTTGCCAAAATTTACATCCGGTGCCGCCAGCCGTTCGATGTCGTAAAGCCCTGTTTTCTCGTAGGTGATGTGCAGCGTCGCAGCCAGCCCGCATGCGACTGACGCGTAAACCAGCCAACTGGCGTCACTTTGCAGGAAGACATCGAGGTACAGGATTTTTGACAGCAGCGCGCAACCGAGCACGGTCAGAAATTCGAAAATGGCGAGCCGACGCAGGGCATGAGCGAGTGGCATGCTTGCGCGCGCCGCCTTGGTCCCAATCTTGCCTGGCAATGCGGAATTTTTGACATGGTGCGCCGCAGCATTACCAAGTAAAAACTGAACCGCCGAAATTGAACGCTGGAACATTTTGCCACTCCGCAATGTCCGAACGTATGTATCAAAAAAAGACGTAGTTCAACCGCTTATTTACGCATACTAAGACGCTGGTTAACGAAAAACCGAACACTGAACGACGTTAAACACTGATGCTGCGCCGCAGAAAAATCGTTATTTCTGCTGCGCTTAATTAAAAAACAACATCGAGTTTTACGCACCCGGTGACGTTTCAAAAACAACAGTTTCTACGTTTCGCGAAAAATGCAACTCAGATAATAGATTTGCGCACAATGAATTTCACGATAACGATTCGCTCCGGAGTTGCAGGATCCTCGGTGTGCTCGTAGTTCGACTACTCGCCCATCTGCTGGCGACCGCCGCGCCGTCGATACGTAAAACACTCGATAAACGACACGTTAACCAAGGCGCGGAATAGAAACCGGACAGGCGGGCATCTCCATATCCTTCGATCGTCAAACGCGTCAAAGTAGGCACGGTCTTTTGACGCTTGTGTGCTACTTTCCAAGTGCCCCGCAAGCGGATTAAGGTCTCGAAATATAAAAGTTAATTGGTCATTCAAACGTATCCGCCCCAGGCGATCGACTGAACATGGTAATTTAATCCAGTGCGTTGGCTGAAACAGTGATGCGTGCCGTAAAAACCGAGGTTTCGCTGAACTCGGACATACATTCTTTCGACTTCGACATGACCCCACAGCAGCGGCAGGTCTGGAGTGAGTGCACGTCGCCTTCGAGCCGCTTCAACGCGGCATTTCGCGTTGAAATTTCCGGAAAGATCGATGCGAGTCTGCTTCGTTCAACGGTGGTTCATCTCCTGAACCGCTTCGAGGCTTTGAGGGCAAATTGTGACCAAGTTGCCGGTGTTCCAGTCATCGTCGTCAACGATCCAGTCTCTCCAGCGTTCGTGACTGGTTGTCCGGACGTTTTCCTTGAAAGCGATCTCTCTGCATACGGTGATGCCGAGCGCCATCTGAAGATCGAGCAGATTTCTACAACCGAAGCGCGACACGTATTCGACCTACACACACCGCCGTTGTTCCGTTTTCACCACGTCAAACAGAGCGACAATCTGTCCCTACTGACCATGACGTTCCACCAAATCCTCATCGACGGCTGGTCTGTCGAACTGATTATCGAGGACATGGTAGCAATTTACGCGGCCCTTGCAGCCGGACGAGCGATCGATCTGCCGCCTCCCCCGCTTCAATTGACCGACTACGCCGCTTGGCTCAATGATCATCTGTCGGCACCGAGTGTCCACGCCCAGGCAACCGACTTTCTCCGAGAACTCGTTGATTATCAACGAATTGACATAAAAAGAGAAATAAATCTGCTACCGCCCGACACGACCGACAACATCGTCGCCTTCGAACTTTCGTCCCAGTCGGCGGAAACGCTGGCGACCATGAGTAAGTCAAGCGGTCGCACGGCATTTGTAATCGGTGCGAGCGCATGTCTGGCGGCCGTCAACAGGCTGACTGGCCGCGAGGACGTCGCCATCGGCTCCCCGATGTCCGGCCGCAACCTGCCTGATCTCGATGGCGTCGTCGGTACGACCGTGGATGCTATGCTGATACGGGTCCACATCGAGCCGCAAACAAAGCTCGACGACATTCAAACTCGCGTTGCGACGATCACCGCCAACGCGCTGGACCGCAACGGCCTGCCCCTCGCCTTCATGTGCGAACTTGCCAGCGCATCGGCCCATAAAATTCCAGATCCGCTTTTTACCATTGCCTTTATCTGTCAGCAGGCATTTGGCGGTCGCCTGAATAAAGTGCTGGAATTCGCCGGATGCAAACTACGCACGCTTCCATCCATCTCGCCGGGTGCATTGCACGACTTGTTTTTCTTTATGGTGCAACGCGAAACAGGCTGGCGCGTGGCCCTGGAATATAACCCTGCCAAAATCAGCCAACCGGACGCGGAAATTTATCTAGAGTCTTTCCGGCGCATGCTTCAGACGACCCTGAACGCACCGGCAACGCGCGTTGCCGATGTTGCACTTACGTTACCCGAAAATTGGATTGCGCAGGATCTGACCAGGTATTCTCCCGACACCGGCGATATTGAGACAGATATCGCCCAAGATAATGTCGCCCCGGATAAAACACGGGACTTCACAGCCCTCAGCGTGCCGGCCAGCGTGGCGCAAGAGCGCTATTACTACCTGACGAAACTTTTCCCGGAAAGCCCAGCTTTCAACCTGCCTGCCTGCCGGCATATCGCTGGCCCCCTCAATCTCGGCTCTTTAAACAGTGCAATCGCACAACTGGTCGAGCGTCACGAGGGCCTCCGAACAAGCTTCCGGGAGTGTGACGGTGCACTGATGCAAGTCGTCGAGCCGGCGGGCACGCTGGAGGTCGACTATCGCGACCTCACCGGGGCCACTCGCGAAGCCATTGGTCGCATCCTCGTCGAAGAAGGCCGGCGCGCATTCGAGCTATCAGGCAGACCTCCGACCCGCCTGCAGGTGTTCACCACCGGCCACGATCGACACACCCTCTTGTTGACCGCTCACCACATTGTCGCCGACGGTCATTCAATGGGGCTGCTGGATCGCGAGTTGTGGAAAGCTTATGAAGCAATCGAACAAGGACAGTCGGCGACCGCAACACCTCTCGAAATACAATACCTCGACTATTCCACCGCACAGAACGACTGGTTGGCAACCGACGCAGCCGAGCACCAGCGCACATTCTGGATGCGCACGCTTGCAGGCCCATTGCCCGTCGCTGATATCCCCGTCGATCGCGAACCAGTTACCGCGCAGTCGACCGATACCGCAGTTCTGAGCATCGCCATATCGCAACAACTCTCACAAGAACTGCACGCCTACTGTGCCGCTCACGCATTGACGCCCTATCAGTTGACAGCCGCTGCATTTGCTTCCCTGATTGCTGAAGTCAGCGGCACCTCGGACGTCCTATTCGGCTCACCGATTGCCAATCGATCAGATGAAACGCAAGACGTCGTCGGACCATTTGCGGGCGTGCTTCCGATCCGGGTCGACCTCTCGGATTGCCGCACCATCGAAGAAGCCAAAAAGCGCGCGGTCACGACGATCGTCGAAAGCTTCGACAATTGCCAATATCCCCTCGATCTCCTGCTGAATGAACTCGATGCCCCGACCCGCGGTGGTCGCACGCCGATATTTCAACTCTTCTTCCTTTATCAGGCCGCCTATCTGCAGGAGATTCAGTCAGGCGATCTGACGATTACGCCAGGACTGCCCATCGAGATCGACGCACCCTATGAATTGAAATTCGCACTCATCCAACGCACGCACACACTCGATCTCGATGTCGAATATAAAACATCATTGTTCGACGCATCGACCGTCACGAAGCTGATTGCGCAATATGTGCATATTCTGACCGAGTTGCTCCACGGCGAGGGCGCGCGCCCACTTCGCCTTGTCCCCAGACGATCCCACTCGCCCGAGACGCCCCAAAGTGCGCCACTGGTGAGCACGGAGGCACCCAAGACCGATACAGAGCGCTTTTTGGCAAGCGAATTCGAAGCGATCCTTCGGCGTCAAAATGTATCGCGAGCGTCCAGCTTTTTCGATCTCGGCGGCCAGTCGATTGCCGCAGTTCGTTTGTTTCGCGCGATCAATACGCGCTTTGGTCTCGACATCCCGATTTCAAAGCTGTTGCGATTCCCGACGCCTGCCGATTTAGGCGCGCATATCGAGACCTTGTTGAACCCGGGCAATCACACAGACCCCTCACAGGCGTATCGCTTCCTGGTCCCGATCGGGTCGGGCACGAGCAGCTCGGCACCGACGCTCTTTGTCTGTGCCGGTGCCGGCGGCAATGTGCTGAACCTGCGTGACCTCGCGAAGTCTCTCGTTCCTGATATCTCGCTCGTCGGGATTCAAGCTCGCGGCATCACGGATGACGAAGTCCCACACACCAATCTCGAAGACATGGCGAGCGACTACCTCGACGAGGTCAAACGCCTTCAACAGCACGGTCCCTATTTTTTCGGCGGCTATTCGGCCGGCGGCATAATCGCTTTCGAGATGGCCCGCCAGATGACCGAGCGCGGCGAACGCGTTGGGCTGGTGATCCTATTCGATACTATTCTGCCGAACGTGAGACAGCTGTCGGTCAAAGACCGGATAGAATGGCGCATTCGACACATTGGGAAGCAAGGGCTTTCGGTCGTCTCCAATATGCTCGCGGTCCGAACGCAACGAACCTTCGAGCGCGTTCGGGAAGCGTTCGGCCTTGGCCCGCCCCCGACCATCGATCAAAAGATGCGGGCCGCCATGTCGGCATGTTGCCGCAAATACGTCGTGCTGCCTTACGATGAAAAAGTACTTCTGTTGCGCCCCCCGATTACTGTGAACGTCACCCTTACGGACGGACGCACAGTCGCCTGGGACGGAACAGTCGTTCGTTACGACAATCATTGGGGTGAATTCATCGGGAATTTTACGATCCGGACACTGGGGGGCCACCACTTCAACTTCATCGAGGGTGAGAACACACCAGAAGTCGCCGCTGCTATTTTGCAGGAAATCAGGTTGGTTCTACCGACGCCGATCCAAGCATGACGGTGGGACAGGATATCTACCAGCCGCGTGAACCTCGGCCGGTCACGTCCGACATCGAAAGCGTTCGACGCTTTTTCGAGAAACTGACCGCGAAAGGCGCCTTCGTAGCGGTCAGCTCTTCGCAACAGGCGACGACGCGTCCCGGCGGTCCCTTGCGCGAGATGCGATCAGATCAGAGCCTTGGGGAATTTTCTGGGTTCATAGAAGCGGACGGCGATCTAGAACCGATCGAGCGATCGTTCGTGGCTAACGCCGTCCACTCCCGACGCAAGGAATTTGCACTTGGCAGAGCGCTTGCGCGTCGGGCCCTCGCCGCCGCAGGTCACGCTCGCGTCGGTATTCCCGCAGGACCGGACCGCGCTCCAATTTGGCCGACGGGCATCATCGGCAGCATCACACATTGTGATCACATCGCAGTGGCAGCCGTCGCGCCTACCCAGTCCGGCATCCAGGCGATTGGCATCGACCTTGAACGAACGGCAGGAACAGCCGATCTGATTGATGTCGTCACCACGGTGCGCGAGCGGATGAGACCCGACTTTGCCGATTTTGACATGGACACGCTTGTGGGTCTGCACTTTTCAGCAAAGGAAAGTGCTTTCAAAGCACTGTACCCGCGCCTGTCGCGCTTTCTCGATTTTCAAGATATCGTACTGGAATTCGATTTCGCAAATGCGTCTTTTACAGCTGATTTAGCCGACAATATCCCCTCCGGCCACACACTCTGCAAGAAACTTCGCGGACATTTTTACCAAAACGATGGATTCGCGATGACGTACACCTATTCGATCTGAAACCAACATCAGCACGCAACGACCCGTGCCTCATCAGCGACCGAGCGCCCTGAACGAGTCACGCGTCGATACGATATCACTCGCTGTGCCTGAGATCGTGCCAGTGATTGCTCGCGTGTGAAACAGGAACTTCTCGAGTTCGACACTGTCGGCGTTCGCGACGTAAATGGCATCCTTGTGACGAATAGAGAACCGCTGCGCCGCGAAGTAAATCGAAGGATCTCTGAAGTTCGCACGATAAACAGTCGGGATAAACTTTTTGTCGGCAGGGAAATGGCTGATATCAAGTCCCATTTTTTCGAGTGTCTCACGATATTCCATGCGATACACAAAGACCTGCGAAGTGTTGGCACGCGCATCCAAAAGCCCGCCAGCTTTTGCGATCGCCTCATTGAGCGACAAACGTTCCTGTTCGAATGCAAACGCACCCGTCACACCGCTCGTCTGCCCACCAGAACCAAGTGCACCGACAGCGACGAATTTCTGCTGCTCCCGATAAGCGTAAATGGTATCTCCTGGCGCAACGAAAACGTTTTCGCGCGGATTGCTGATCAGCGTCGGGAAGAAAACTGTCGCACCGCGGTCTTTGCGTTGCAAAGTGACGAAAAGTTCGTATCCCGGAACCTTCGGGCCACCCGTCCTGGCGATAACATCTAGGATGCGTTCATTCGGGCGAATTTGAAGACGGCTCGAACCGAAATCACCGACAACGGTCACCGCCGTCGCACTCTGCTCGCCGAGCGTCACGATCACTTGCGGCTCTACCGCCCGCGATGACAATTTGCGCTCTATGTCGGCTTTGATCTTTTGCGGAGTACGTCCAGCGACCTGAATTTCACCTGCATAGGGTACAGCTATAGTGCCCGTCTTTCCGACTGTCTGAAATGGCAAAGTGACAAAGTTGCCGGCACGAACGCCAGCTTCCGGTGGAATAAAGAGTCCACCCGAAGCAGATTCGAAAATCGTGATCTGCAGCACATCCCCCGCACCGACCGTGATCGTCGGCGACGGACCGGGATCTGTGCCGAAACTATCAAAAAACGATCCCAGGCTGACATCCCGCGGAACGATGCTCAAAACCTCTTCGGTGAGATCCGCCAGAACGTAGTCATACACGATTTGATCGCGATCAGCGATGATGCTGGACGTGGCGCCACGCGAGATATCGCGATGCGCAGGTCCGCCTGCGGGCAAGTTCGTGCAGCCCGCCAATAAGGCTGCTGCGAGGGTCAGATAAATTTTTGACAACGTCGCCTCGTCTGCTTTTACTTGCTCACGAACGCAAATAACGCAACACGGAGGATCTACGGGTCGTACGGCTTATGCGGTCTGCATAATTTAAAAGGAGCGACTCGCGAGTCGCCACCTCCAATCTGATATAGCAGCATTCCCTCTCTGAAGAACGATGAAGTCGCGTTGAGAGGTGCCGCAATGCCAAATTGGTGACACTGCGTTACTGATTTACAACTAAAACATTGCGCGTGTGTTAAATCTTATAGGTTGCAACACAACCGATTCGGCAAACGGGAGTTGGGCGCCGGACCCGATGTCGTCGTCAGAAAACTCACCTCCTGATGAATGTCATTATCTTTCCCCTGCTAATGACAGATCGATCGGTTCGCTCAGTTCGGCGAGCCGCCGCTGCATCCGGGCGGAAACGTCCAGCCAAGCCGCGTGCTTGACCGCACCAAACCCACGCACATCCAATGGCGCGGCCGCGATTGGCAGCAACGCTGCAACGCCGACTTTCGGCAGCAGTGTCGTCATTGCAGCGACCACGACTTCGTAGTGCGCAATCATTGCCCGTTCCAGGCGGCGCTCGGCGGTGTATCCGAACGGATCAAGGCGCGTGCCACGAAATCTCTTGCCATGCACCAGCAACCGGAACGGTACCCGCAGCCAGCCACCGAACTTGCGTTTGCGGGGCCGACCGCGAGCATCGACGCCGAGTGGCAGAAACGGCGGCGACAAATAATAATTGGTGGTGAAATCCCCTTCATAATCTCGACGCAGTGAATCGGTGAAACTTGCTGCCGTATGGAGGCGAGCAACCTCGTACTCGTCTTTGTAGGCCATCATCTTGAACAAGGCGCGCGCCACCGTTTCCGTCAGCACAGCGGACTCCCGCGGGGCCTCGGCGCGCCTTACGCCGTCGACAATCGATTTGTAGCGTTTCGCGTAAGCTTCATCCTGATAGTCGATCAGAAACGCCATGCGTCGGGCGACGACCACGTCGACAGTGTCTGTTTGCTGCTCCGGCTGGCATGTCTGGCGTCCCATCGCGTCAGGATCCGCCGCCGCAATGCGTCCCCATGCGAACGCTTCGTCGTTCTTGGCGACCGCTGTTCCATTGAGTTCGATCGCACGCGCCAACGCTTCTTTGGAGACAGGCACGAGGCCCCGCTGCCAGGCCATACCGAGCAACAGCATATTCGCAAACACTGTATCGCCGAGCAGGTGCTGGGCCGCTGCATTGGCGTCAAATGCCTGCACATTGTCTCTGCCGGCGACACGACAGATCGCCTCGACGCGCTGATCGATGGCCAGTGTTGCATCTCGCTGCCGCACGATGTCGCCGGTTGGCATCGAGGCCGTATTGATCACGGCGCGCATCCCCGGCCGATAGGTCCCGGATGCTTTCGGCGATGCACTCACAACCACATCGCAACCGATGAGCGCATCGACTGATGCCTGATCGATTCGCACCTGATGCAGCAGACTCGGTCTTTCCGCGACGCGGATGTAGCTCAGCACCGGTCCGAACTTTTGCGCAAAACCCGTGAAATCCAGCACGCTTGCGCCGAGCCCGTCGAGATGCGCCGCCATTGTAACGATTTGCCCGATGGTGATTACCCCCGTGCCGCCGACACCGGTCACCAGCAAATTGAAAGGCGCGTCCAGTTTCGGCAATACCGGCATCGGCAGACGTGCGGCGGCGTCACGGGCATCGAACGCGACGACTGTCTTGTTCTTGCGCCGCGCACCGCCTTCCAAAGTCACGAAACTCGGACAGAAACCGTTGAGGCATGACAGATCGGTATTGCAGGTCGATGGGTTGATGCGCCGCTTCCGGCCGAACGGCGTATCGAACGGCTCGACGCTGAGACAGTTCGACTCGACGGAACAGTCACCGCACCCTTCGCACACGAGTTCATTGATGATCACGATCGTCGAGGCCGGCTCGAGTGTGCCACGCTTGCGCCGTTTACGTTTTTCGGTCGCGCACATCTGCTCGTAGATCAAAACGCTGACGCCTGACACATTCCTCAGTTCCCTCTGCACCCGGTCCAGATCCCGCCGGTCGTGAATGGACATGCCCTTCGGAAAATCCCGCGCATCGAACTTTGCGGGTTGATCGGACACAAGCGCGATGCGCACGACGCCTTCGGCCCGCACCGCATGCGCGATGCCCGGCACGCTGATCGGCCCATCGACCGGCTGTCCACCCGTCATCGCGACTGCATCGTTGTACAGAATTTTGTACGTGATGTTCGTCTTGGCGGCGATCGCTTGCCGAATAGCCAGCGAGCCGGAATGATAATAAGTACCTTCGCCAATGTTTTGAAACACATGGCCATGCCCCGTGAAGCGCGAAGATCCCGCCCAATTCACGCCCTCACCACCCATTTGTATCAGTGATGTCGTCTCACGATCCATCCAACTCGCCATGAAATGGCAACCGATCCCGGCCAGCGCTGCCGATCCCTCGGGAACTTTGGTCGATGAATTATGCGGACAGCCCGAACAGAAATAGGGCGTTCGAGCAGCGCCCTCGATACGGATCACGCGCTGATTGTCGGGCAAGAGCGCCGCAGCGCGCGCGGCAAGGTTCAGACCAGGAAAAATCCGATCGAGCCGCTCCGCCACCAACGGCGCAAGCAAGCGTGGCGACAATTCCCCCGTCCACGGAATGAGACGTTTCCCCGTCTCGTCGTGCTTGCCTACCATGCGATCCGGTTTACGGCCTGGATAATCGTAGAAGTATTCTTTGAATTGGCTTTCGATAATGCCGCGCTTTTCTTCGACAACGAGTATCTCCCGTTTCCCCTGCACGAACTCGAGCGCGTCATGCAACGCCAACGGCCACACCATGCCGACCTTATAGATGTCGATTCCGATGCGCCGACACGTGACCTCGTCCAATCCCAACAATCTAAGCGCTTCCAAGAGATCGAGATGCGCCTTCCCGGTCGTGACGATCCCGTAGGTCGCAGTCGCCAGATCATAAACGCGCCGGTCGATCGGGTTGGCCCGTGCGAACGCATAAACCGCGTGTTTCTTGGCCTCCATACGCTCTTCGATCTGCGGCCCGGGCAGATCCGGCCAGCGATAGTGCAGCCCCCCGGGAGGCGCTGCAAAATCCGGCGTGTGCAGCACCCGTGCCGCCCCGACCTCGACAACCGCAGCCGACTCGACCGTTTCCGAAACAGCCTTGAAGCCCACCCACATTCCAGAAAATCGACTGAGCGCAAACCCGTAAGCACCGAACGCCAGATATTCCGCGACATCCGCAGGATTGAGCGTCGGCATGAACCAGCTCATGAACGCGACGTCGGACTGATGCGGCATCGACGACGACACGCAACCGTGATCGTCACCAGCGACGACCAGGACCCCGCCGAGGGGCGACGCCCCATAAGCATTGCCGTGTTTCAACGCATCGCCTGCGCGATCGACGCCCGGGCCCTTCCCATACCAGAGGCCGAAGACGCCCTCGACTTCGCGTCGCGGGTTGGATTGAACTTGCTGTGAGCCCAAGAGTGCGGTTGCCGCGAGTTCCTCGTTGACCGCCGGCAGGAATTCGATGCGGTTCTCAGCCAACAACGCCTGAGCGCGCCACACTTCCTGATCGACTGCGCCCAATGGCGATCCACGATATCCGGAGATGAAGCCAGCCGTTTTCAAACCTGCGGCCTTGTCGCGTCGCGCTTGTTCGATGACGACACGCACCAATGCCTGCGTGCCCGTCAGAAAAACACGACCGCGCTCCCGCACGTAGCGGTCCGCGAGCACGTAGTCGTGATCGATCTGGCTCATAGCCAAACCGTACTATGAAAGAACCCGGTGTCGCAATTTCCATGACGCGCAGCGTCGTAATTTCCACGACGCGCTGCGTCGCAACTTCAGTGACGCGCTGCGTCGCAATTTCCATGACGCGCAGCGTCGCAATTTCCATGACGCGCAGGCGTCCGCGTCTGACTGGAACCAAATGGTCAACGTGTTCGTTGCAACGCTAATGAGCAATGCCAGGCGATCAGTTTTTCATCAGAAAGCCCTGTCCGATGCCGCACAATGCCGCGCCGAGTAAGACGCATGCATCTCGCGCTCCGCCATGTACCCTTGTGCTGTTCGGGGCTCGCGGAGATCTTACCAAACGGCTGGTCGTACCCGCGCTCTATAATCTCGCGGTAAATGGCCTGTTGCCGGATAATTTCGCGCTGGTCGGTATCGACCATGGTGATCAAACGACAGAAGGTTGGATCGAATCGCTTCATGCGATGCTCCAGAGCTTCGTCGGCAACCCTCACTCCGAAATGAGACTTGATCGCATCGACGACGAAGTTTGGGCGCGTCTTACCATGTCCATGTCGTACGTTCGCGGCGATTTCACCGATCCAACCCTCTATCGCGACCTCGCAGGCCATCTCGAAGCGTCTTCGAAAAAATACGGCACGCGCGACAACGTCATGTTCTATCTGGCTGTCGCCGACCGCTTCTTCGGCACCATTGTCGACGAGTTGGCGGCAAGCGGGCTGACCAACGAAAGCACGCTAGCTGAAACCTGTTGGCGACGCGTCGTCGTCGAGAAACCCTTCGGCAACGATGTCGCAACCGCACGCGCCCTGAACACCCAGATATTGGCGACACTGCGCGAAGATCAAATTTTTCGTATCGATCATTTCATGGGAAAGGATCCGGTCCAGAACATCATGACGTTGCGATCTTTCAACGCTATATTCAAAGCATGCTGGAACAGGGACCACATAGATCATGTACAGATAACGGTTTCCGAAGTGGTGGGCGTCGAAAAGCGCGGCAAATTCTACGAACAGACTGGTGCCCTGCGCGATATGGTGCCCAATCACGTATTTTCGCTTCTGGCACTCGTTGCGATGGAGCCGCCGACAACCCTCCACGGCTCCGAAATTATGGCGAACAAAGCACACGTATTTACATCCATGCGCGCCGCAGAGCCGCGCAACGCCGTTCGCGGGCAATATGGCGATGGCACCGTCGCGGGCGCGAAAGTTACGACATACAGAAGTGAAGCGAACGTTGCGCCCAATTCGAACGTCGAAACGTACGTCGCCATGAGGCTCGACATCGACACCCCCCGCTGGTCTGGCGTGCCCTTTTACATCCGGACCGGAAAACACACAGCGCAACGCCTGACCGAAATTGCCGTCTGTTTCAAATCGGCGTCACTTGCGTCATCAGCCAGCGCCAGCACTCCTGCGTGCCAGTCGCAACCCAACTGGCTGGTCTTTCAAATCGCGCCCGACGAAGGCCTATCGCTTCACCTGGAAGTCCGCCGCCCCGGCCCGGTCACCGACCTCGCGCCGGTCTCGATGACATTCAACTACGACGATTGGTTTACACGCGAATCCAGCGTCGGCTACGAAACTCTGCTTTACGACGTTATGAACGGCGACACGTCGCTATTCATGAGCGCAGACATCGTCGAAGCGAGTTGGCGCGTCGTCCAGCCATTGCTGGACGCTTGGATCGAGCCCGCGCCCGATTTTCCCAATTACGCATCAGGCAGCGACGGGCCGGAAGCAGCAGATGAGCTCCTGCTTCGAGACGGGCGCGCATGGCGATCCTGGGCGCACAAACTCCCAGAGTGAACAAGCCAAGGCTCTTCGGTCGTGTTTTTGTCGTCCCAAATTCACCCGCAAATAATTCTGCTGCTATGACGGGCGATACATAGTCTCCATATCGCGACGAACGCGCACCGCGATATCGTCGGTGTCGACGGCGACATCACTCCACTTGAGACATTGCCCCTCATTAACGTCGGCCTTCAACCGGACCTGATGCGCAAGCCCCAGCGGCAGGTAACCCGCTTTCAGCGAGATTGCCGCCGGCACCTGCTTGCCCCAGACGCAGAACCCGCCCTCGCCATCGAGCATCTCACCCGCTTTGAGCGATCGCTTGGCGGTGGCGACCACATCCGAGTTGAAACAGAAGGGCGATCCCGTCGGCTCTTTGCGCAACGCCGCCGATGCGACCGACAGACCCAACTCGAGGCCGATCATGTGCACCGGACGATACAGTGCTGCATATTTCCCACTCGCGTCGGGCAACATGCTGTACTCGCGAAAACACTCGCGCGAATACGCGCTTTCGGTTTCGATGACGACATACGTGCCCATTGCGAGATGATGCGGTACATCGCGACCGTCGCGATAGAGCGACGACGTGACTTCAGTCACACCGGCCTTTTCAAGGACGCCGCCCTCTGCCCTGGGCTTGCAGACCTCGGCGTGTTCGAAGCGCGTTGCCGCCGGAAACGACAATCCATCACTCTGCGCCTCGAGCCCCGTCGCGTTGCAAACTGCGGTCATCTCGATCGCCGACTTCGTACCGTCGATAAACGAATTGAACATTTTTGGATTGATCGACGTGCGGTCTTTGATCTTGATATATTGATCAAGAATGTTCCACACGGTATCCGGCGTCGACTGATGATAGGTCGGGTGATAGCGGGTCCCTTTTCCGGCAGCGACGATCTTGAACCCGCACGCCCGCGCCCAATCGACCTGCTCGCAGATCAACGCCGGCTGATCGCCCCAAGCCAAGCTGTAGACAACGCCCGCATCGCGCGCTTTCTTCGCAAGCAATGGCCCAGCCAACGCGTCGGCTTCGACATTGACCATCACCACGTGCTTGCCCGCACCGATCGCGGCCAGCGCGTAACGAATGCCGTTGCGCGGGTCACCGGTCGCCTCGATGATCACGTCGATCTCGTGGGAGGCGATCAATAGATCGGCATTTTCGGTGACACACGTCGCGCCGGAGGCCATCGCATCGCCGAGAGTTTTTGCGGCGAACTGCGTTTCCGGCCAGCATGCCGACTTCAGCTGTGACCGCGCACGCGCGACGTTGAGATCGGCGACGGCGACCACATGCAGACCAGTCGTCAATCGCGCTTGCGATAAAAACATGGTGCCGAACTTACCCGCCCCGATCAGCCCGACACGGATCGGGCGACCCTCGGCGTGGCGCTGCGATAGCATTCGGTAAAGGTTCACGGGCTGGCCCTCTGCGCTGAGCGTCGATACGCAACGCTAATGGCAAACATCCGCGCCCGCAACGTGGCGTTAAACGGTACACCGCGCCAGCATGTCCTGCACCAATCCCGATAACAGTTCGAGTTTATAGGTCGTCATCGGCAACGGCTTGGCGTCTGTAATCGCAGCAGTCGCCGCCGAAGCGATCGACGTGGCAGTCAGCGGTTGCCCCAAGAGCGCGGCCTCGGCGGTTCCAAGACGCAGCGGCACCGGCGCGACTCCGCCGGCCGCCATCCGCACAAATTGCACGGCACCATCGACCACGACGAGACGCAGGACCAACTCGGCCAACGGCCATTCCGCATGCACGCGGCTGATGGCACGCTTGTAAAGCGCACGTTCGTTGATGACCGGCGGCGGAAGCGTGATCTCCGTGATCATTTCGCCGAGCGACAAGCTCGAATCGACAGAGCCGTCGGAGCCATCGCCCATCAGCGCGGCCAGCGTCAGGTTTCTGCGCCGGTCGGTCGAGACGAACGCGTCGTAGGCCATCAGTGCCGCAGCCATAGTCGAGGGATGCGGCGCGACGCAGGGACCAAGATCGAAGGCAACACCATAGAGATGATTGCCCGCGCGAGCCGGACATGTAGCCCCGCCCTTCTTGAGACAGGCGATGTGTGGGTTGCGAAAGTACCAGCACCGCGACCGCTGCGCGAGGTTGCCACCAAGCGTCGCAAGGTGCCGGATCTGCGGCGTAGCTAGTCCGTCGGCGGCAGCCGCGATCCCCGGATACGCTGCCGCAATCCGTTTGTCGGCCGCGATCTGTGCAATCGACACCGAGGCACCGATGGTCGCCGCACCACCGGCGTTCCAGGCAATCTGCAGCATCTCGGCCGCAGGCTCGATGTCGGCCACAGCGCCGCGAGAAACGCCACTCCGACGGCGCTCGGATAGATCAGTACCCGCAGCGCGGAGTTCGGGAACAGCGACGGATGGCGTGACGGTCATGCCGCGTTCCTTCCCGACAGCAACGCCAGAACCCGGTCTGGCCGCAGAGGTATTTCGGTCGGCCGCTTACCGGTCGCGTTGCGCACAGCATTGGCCAATGCCGCCGCCGTCGGCACCGTCGCCACTTCACCGATGCCGACGCTGCCGCCGAGCACGTGATCGAAGCCGCCCTCGTCGAAATGCACATCGATCTCAGGCGTGTCGGCAATTCCTGGAATGCGATAATCCTCAAGCCCAGCCGAGAGAATATCGCCGGTGCGCGGATCGACTTCCCGCGCCTCGTAAAGGGCATATCCAAGACCCTGGATAATGGACCCCGTGGCTTGACCTCGTGCCAGTGCCGGTGCCGCCAACTTACCCACTGCGATGCCGGTGTGCACTTTCACGACGCGCACATGCCCGAGCAGCGTATCGACCTCGACCTCGACGACCTGTACGGAACTCGGCGCGCCTGCGCCGACCGCCATGTGCGAAAAGCGCCGCATCATCCACCCGAAAATGGTCCCCATCAGCCCGCCCTCCCTGATCAGCGAGCGCTGCCCATTGGCGCGACTGGCGTCGTCCTCGGGCCGTTCCGCAATCACGCTGAGGTCAGGCGACGCCGCGATCAAATCACGCCATGGCGCGTTGGAACCGGGGATCGGCACTCCCTTGCTGTTCTGTTTCAGACTGGACTTGAGTTTGTCCGCAGCCAGCAGTAACGGCGGCATCACAGACGCCGTCGTGCGACTTCCGCCGGAGCCCGGACCTTCCGGCAACTTCGAATCGCCGATGCGCACCTCGACCTCATGCGGCTCAATGCCGAATTCGCGGGCCACCGCATCTGCGATGACGCTACGGATACCGGTGCCGATATCCTGCACGGCAGTGCTGGCGACAAGCCGGCCGTTGCGCACCGATAGTTCGACCTTCGACCCGAGTTGCCACAGATAGAGCCAATATCCGGCGGCGACACCCACGCCACGCCGATAGCGCCCCGTCTGCATCTCCGGCGTCGAAATCGATCGCCAGCACTCGAGCGATGCCGCCCAGTCGTACAAGCGCCGCCGGTTGGGATA
>JANYHG010000051.1 GCA_025359165.1 Hyphomicrobiaceae bacterium | reverse complement strand
CAGTCGCTCGATGTGAGCCCGTGCGCGGTGCGCAGTGACCGCCACGAGTCAGACGGAGCGCCGCGCACGGGCGGGCGACAGGCTTGGTGCTCATCGTTTTCCGCTCTTTGCTGATTTCGCGATGGCGATGGCAGCGGTGCTGGTCGCTGCGTTCATCGCCGTCTCGGTCGCAGCCGCTAGCTCTGATTTCGTGGTCTTCGGATCGCGCATCGACGGACCATCGAGAGCGAGGCGATAGGCATTGTGCACAAGGCGATCGAGGATGGCGTCGGCGAAGGTCGGCTCGCCGATCACCTCGTGCCACGACTCGACCGGCAGCTGGCTGGTGATCAAGGTGGCCCCGGCGCCATAGCGATCTTCGACGATCTCCATCAGATCGCGCCGTTGGTTCGGGTTCAGTCTATCGGGACCCCAGTCGTCCAGTATCAGCAGATCGGCCTTGGTGAGCGTACGAAACAGACGCGCGAAGCGGCCGTCGCCATGCGCGAGTTCAAGATCGGCGAACAGGCGCGGGACGCGTGCGTAATGCACGGTGTAGCCGTCGCGGCAGGCTTTGTGCGCCAACGCGCAACTGAGCCATGACTTGCCGACGCCGCATGGTCCGGTGACGAGCAGATTGCGATGTTCGGCAATCCAGCGACCGGCGGCGAGTTGCTGGAACAGAGTTTTATCGAGACGGCGCGGCGTTCGGTAGTCGACGTCTTCGATCGACGCCTGGCCGTGACGCAGTTTGGCGCTGCGCAATCGACTCTTGTAACGCTGCGTGCCGCGATGCGCCGCCTCACGATCAAGCATCAGCGCCAGCCATTCGGAAGGGCCAAGATCTTTGGCACTGTCTTGTGATTGGAGTTCGGCGAAGGCATCGGCCATGCCGTCGAGCCGCATGGCTCTGAGTTGGTCGAGGGTTGGGTGGTTCAGCATTGCGTGTCGTCTCCTCAGTGGAAGTAGCGCGGGCCACGAATGTTTGCGTGCACTATCGCGGGCCCGTCCGTGGCGGCGGGCTTTGGGCGATCCAGGTTGTTCTTTAGGATTGAGGTCACCGACGTGTACGAGCGCGCGCCGATGTCGAGTGCACGCCCGCAGGCAGCTTCGAGTCGCGTGGACCCAAAGTTGGCGGCGTGTCGTAAAATGCCCAGGCACGCGCGAAACCCCTGCTCCGGGTGCGTGCGTTCGCGCAGGATGACCTCGATGAGCGCGGCGGTGTTGGGGCCGATCTCGTTCGCGCGTCGTTGAATGCGGTCCGGCGTCCAGTCGGCGTAGCGCTGGTGGCTCGATGGCATGTGGTCGCGCACGGTGGTGTGTTTACGGTGGGTCGTGCCAGTGGCCTGCATCCCGCAGGATGACCGCACATGCACGGCAACACGCTTGCCGCGATGGAACAGTTCGATCGTGCGCGCCGTGATCCGCGCCCACAGCGTCTCTCGCAGCAGCGCGTGCGGCACCGAATAATAATGCTGTTCGACTTCGACATGGTAATCGAGCCCGGCACGGCACTGCTTCCATTCGGCGTAGACGAAGGGCGCGACCGGAGGCCGCTTCAATGCGGGACGATCCGTCGCTTCGAACAAAGCCCGGCGGCTGGCACCGAGATGGCGGGAAACGCGGTCGTTCAACGCCGTCACGCAATCGCGGATCGCCGCATTCAACTCGGCCAGCGAAAAGAATTTGAAGTTCCTGAGCTTGGCGTTGATCCAGCGCGTCGCCACCTGCACTGCGACTTCAACCTTCGCTTTGTCGCGCGGCTTTAGCGGTCGCGCCGGCACGATCGCCGTCTCGTAGTGCGCCGCCATCTCGGCGTACGCGCGATTGACGGCGGGCTCGTAGAAGCAGGCTTTGGTGATGCCGGACTTCAGGTTGTCGGACACCACCATGGCAGGCACGCCGCCGAAAAAAGCAAAGGCGCGCGCATGCGACCCGATCCAATCGGGCAGCGTTTGTGACGCCGTCGCTTCGGCGTACGTGTAGCTCGATGCGCCGAGGGCTGCGACGAACAGCTGGCAAGCCTGGACCTCGCCGGTCGTTGCATCGAAAATGTCGATCGTCGTTCCGGCATAATCGACGAACAGCTTCTCGCCGGACACGTGCGCCTGCCGCATCGTCGGCGACAGGCGGCCTTCCCAGGCGCGATACAGTTGGCAAAACCGACTGCGGCCATAGCCATTCGGATGGACGGCGCGATATTCCTCCCACACCAGCTGCAGCGTCACGCCCTTGCGACGCAGTTCGCAATGGATCGCCGGCCAATCCGGTAGCGATCGCCAGTCTTTGGTTGTCGCCGCTGGTGCCGGATAAAGCAGCCGTTCCAACGCGTCATCGTCAAGATCGTCCGGCATCGGCCAACCGACGCCGGCGGCTTGCGCGCGGCGCAGGCATGCCCCGGCAGCGGTCGGGCCGATGCCGAGGCTGGCGGCGATCTGGCGCTTGGAGAAGCCGGCAGCCGACAGCCGCAGCACGTCGCGGATCTTGCGCATGGGTAATCTCTGTTGGGCCATTCAAGCTCCTCTCGAAAGGAGCGAGGTCATGGCCTATCCGCAGATCACCCAACGGCGTTCAGCACGTCCGTCCACAGTCCTGTCGTCCCGGTCGCCATGGATCGGAACAGGTGGTCGCCATCAATCGGAAAAGGTGGTCGCCATGCATCGGATTCACTGGTCGCCATGGACCGGAGCGCGCAGACTGCAAGCGCTATTGCAGTGAGCGATGACGATGCGGCTGACGCCTAGGGCAATAGCTTAATTGTGCGTGCGTCCAAGTCGACATGGAATTTACCGCCCCGCGCGGCCGCAATCGGGCGCCATACCGCGTAGCCCTGAATGATGGCCGATTGCCAGTCCAGCAAGGCACACCGGTTGACCTCGAGATGCCGCGCCGCGCTCTTGAGGTTCTTCAAAAGCTCATAGTCGACGTAGGTCACACCCTCGAAGAACTGATGATTGCGGCCGTAGTCGAAGACGATGGCGGCGAGGCCCTCCTCGATCGCTCCCGCCCGCCCGCCATCTTCGACCTCATCAACCTTCTTGTTGCTTTTGCGCTTGCATTTGAGAAGACCGCGAAGCACAGGCGACCATCCGAGGATCGCGGCGTTAGCGAAATGGATTACATCATGAAATCCATAACCGTCGGGCGTGTACGCGTTGTCTGTGAGCACAGCGCCCCGCTGCTCCCCATTGACCAGAAGCTGGATGACGTCCTTCCCGTCCTGATTGATGATCTTGAGTTCGACCTCCATCTGGCGCTGAAAACGCTCCGATGTCGGATATCCGGAGTCGAATACGTATCCGCCGGGGAAGAGGCTTGGCGAGTCGCCCGCGGGCATCTCCCACCTATCACGGATCTTGGCTAGATTCTCTCGTGCTACGGCTCCAAGATCGAGATTGAACTTGGTCGCAACGTTGGCCACGTACCAGAGAATATCGCCCAATTCCTCACTCACCCTCTCTTTGAACAGGCGATGGGCAGAGCCGTCGCGAAGAAATTTCTTGTATTCGCTCAGTAGGCCCCCCGCCTCGCCTGCCAATCCGAGCAGGGGCACGATCGTGCTTAAATCCGTCGCTCCACTCAGTTGCGCAGGCACACGGTCCGTTTGGCGGGCTTCGTCCTGATATTGTTTGAGATCCATAGCAATCCTCGTCTTTTAAAATGTCTTGCATTCGTCTAGACGGCAGTCTTCGGAATGTGTC
>JANYHG010000001.1 GCA_025359165.1 Hyphomicrobiaceae bacterium | reverse complement strand
GACATCACCGGTTCGATGGCTGGCCAGAAGATCCTCGATCTGCAGTCCGCTGCCAGCGACGCCATCGACATTCTGATCTGGGCCGACCAAAGCAAACAGACGTCGAAGGTGGCCATCGTGCCGTTCGCGCAGGATGTTCAGTTGCCGACGGCTGCAGCCTTTCTGGCGGCTACCGGTTCCACGGTCACGACGCCAGTACAGTCAGGCTCTGCCTATGGGTACAACTTCTATAAATATCCGGGCAAATACTGCGTCGCCGAGCGTTTGGGTGTGAACAAGTACACGGATGCTGCCCCGAGTGCCGCGAACGGCTACGTCATGCAGGAGTTCTTGTGGTCCGGTTGGGGCACCGAGTGCGACGTCGGACCGGGCGCGGTTGCCACGCCACTGACGACGAACAAGACCGTGCTGCACAACCTGATAACGACCCTGCAGCCACAAGGCGGCACGTCGGGTCATCTGGGTACGGCCTGGGCTTGGTACATGCTGTCGCCGAATTGGAATTCCCTATGGCCGACCGTAAATCAGGCTGCGCCTTACGATCTCGCTTACAACCCCAATACCAAGCATGGCGACCCGACCAAAATTAAGCTCAAAAAAATCGCCATTCTGATGACCGACGGTGACTATAACCAGGAATACACAAGCGCCGGCAAAATGACCTACTTCGGCGGCAGTCCCGGTAACGACACCTCCAGCAATCAGGCCATTGCACTGTGCAATGCCATGAAGCAGGACGGCACCAACATCGAAGTCTATACGGTTGCGTTTTCTGCGGGTGGCGGCCTGAGTTCGACGGCACAGACGCTACTGACGAACTGCGCCACCGACACGAGCCATTTCTACAATGCCTCGACCGGCGACGCACTCCGCGCTGCCTTCCGTGACATCGCACTGAAGATCTCCACCCTGCGCATCACGCAATGATGCCAATGCCAAAGCCCTGACGACAACATCCGTCAGGGCCTGATGCCCCTCCTGCATCGCACCCCGTGGTGGCTTCCAGCCGCTGCGGGGTGTGGCGTTTCAAGGGTCCGCGTCGCGATGAAGTCTCAGGCAGCCGCCCAATCGCGCACACGTCCGAGAAACGCCATGCAGTTGTCGAGCTCGGCGATTTCGATGAACTCGTTGGGCTGATGGGCCTGCGCGATATCGCCGGGACCACAGACGACGGACGAAACGCCGGCGGCCTGGAAGTGGCTGGCCTCGGTGCCGTAGGGCACGGTGTAGACGTCGTTCTGTCCCGCGAGCTTCAGCGCCAGCGACGTCGCGGGTGAGCCCTCCCCCGATGCGAACGCGGGCAGCAAGCCCAGCAACTCGGTTCGGATGTCGCAATCGGGATGCACGCGGCGCATCGCTGGTAGCAGTTCGCGTTCGGCATAGGCTTGCAGGGCGCATGGGGCCTCGCTGTTGTCGAAGCCGGGTGTCAGGCGGACGCCCCACGTGAAGGAACAGCGCGGCGGGATGATGTTGTGGGCGATACCGCCTTCGATGGAGCTGACCGTGATCGTCGGATAGGGCGGCGCGAAACGCGGGGCGGGATACTCTCGCTGCACGCGCGCCTCGATGCGTTTCAGCTCCTGGATCAGGTCGGATGCGACGAAGATCGAACCGACGCCGAGTTCCGGTCGCGAAGAGTGGGCATCCTTGCCGATGATCTCGGTGCGAAAACGCGAGCCACCCTTATGGCCGTCGACGACCGACATCATGCTGGGCTCGCCGACGATGACGATGTCGGGCTTTGGCAATGTCTTGCCGAACTCGGCGACCATCGGGATCACGCCGGTGCAGCCCACTTCTTCGTCATAGGAAAAGATGAGGTGGATCGGTTGCGACAAGGGCCGCGCCTGGAAGGCCGGCACGGACGCCAGCATGCAGGCGAGAAACCCCTTCATGTCGGCGGTGCCGCGGCCATACAGGCGCGAGCCCTTTTCGACCATCTCGTATGGATCGGTTTCCCAGGGCTGACCGGTCGTGGGCACGACATCCATGTGCCCGGACAGACCGATACCGCCGGCGGTGCCCCCTCCCTTGGCCGGAACGGTCGCGAACAGGTTGGTGTGAATGCCATTGCCGGACGGCAGCAGATGGCTCTCGATGCCTAATCCGGCAAGATATGCGCGGATCCACTCGGCCATCGGAATATTCGTCTTGTCGCTCGTCGTATCGAATGCAACCAAGTGCCCCAAGATGTCCTTGGCGGTCATCTTCAATGGTCGCGCACCGGCAGCAGAGAGGCCGGCATGACTTCGGTCGGCAGGCATGCCGGAATCCTTTGAAACAGCTGAGGTTGCAGCCCAAAGGTTCACGAGTTCGGCAGTGGCGTCAACTGGCGCACTCTTCGCTGTCAGTCTTTGCAAGGCGCTGCGGTGTGGCCTCGCGGTCGTTTGTTGCGCCGCACGAGGGGCGGAACAGTCGAGCCGCGCCACCGCTCAACGCGACTTCGACGTCTCGACTTCGCCGCGATCGACCCGCCGCGAGAACTCGGTCTGACCGCCCGCCGACAGGATGCGCGCCTGCTCGACCCAGTTCTCGCGCTCGATGCGACCTTTGAAGTCAAGGCTGGCACTGACGCGATCGATGTCGTCGGTGGTCCAGTCGGCAATCTGGCCATACGACACGATCCCGACAGAGTTGAGCCGCTTCTCGATCAGCACGCCGATGCCTCGGATGCGTTTGAGGTCGTCGATCTCCGCAGAGCGTACGACCCGGGCGCTACCCGCGCCAGCGGCGGCAGCAGCTGCCGTCGCAATCTCGCTCGGCGAGGGACGGTAGGCTTCAGAACGCACCGACCTCAGACCGGCGATATCAGGTCGACCGGCGAGCGGGGCTGCCGGGGCCACACTGGCTGCTGCGGCTGCAGCTGCGGCACCGGCATTGGCCTTGATCGCTTCGGTAATGCTTTTCGGCCTGACGCTGGCGTCGCGCTGGCTTTCCGACAGCCGACGATCGTAGTCGCGCGAATGCGCGGTATCGCCGCCCTTGGCCAGGATCTGAGCCTGCTCGACCCAGTTTTCTCGGGTTATGCGCCCCTGCGAGCCGAGCAATCGGTCGAAGCGCTCGATCTCGACGGGGCTCCAGCCGGCGATCTGCGTGAACCGTGTGACGCCGTGCGCGCCCAACATTTTCTCGATCTCGCCATTGATCGCGCCGATCCGTTGCAGCGCATCGCGTGACGGGGCCATGGCCGGACGCACCGAGGTGGCGGGCGTCGGCAGTCCGCCTGTGGTGGATGCGGGGACAGGCGGAGCGACAGGTGCCGGCGTCGCAGCTACCGGTGGCGGGGCGGATTTTGCGGCGACCGCTGTCGCAGCCGCCATGGCCGCAGCGGCTGCGGCACCTACGGCTGAAGGCATCGCCGTCTGTGCCGGTGCCTTTACGGGCGGGGTAGGTGTCACCGTTGCTGCAACCGCCGCCGGGACGGCCTTGACGGACGCCGAGACGGGGGCCGAGACGGGGGCCGAGACGGGCGACGGGTGCACGACGGCACGATCCAGAGGCAATGGCAGCGTCGACGGAGGTGCGCTGAACGCGGCAGGAGCGGATGCCCGGTCGGCGAACGCGGCGCGTAGTTCGACGTTCGGCGGCGTTGCGACCGACGATGACGCTGCCGCCGATTGGAGTGCCGCTGGCTGCGGGGTGGCCGGCTGCACTTGCGGGCTTGGTGTCACCGCAGCGACCGCAGCACCGGTCGAGACCACAGCCGGGCGACTCGCGGGAGCCGATACGCCCGGCGCGGTCGTGGCCGCCGAACGGCGTGCAGAATAAAAGGTCTCGCCGCCGCCAGCCAGGATTTGCGCCTGCTCGATCCAGTTTTCCTGCTCGATACGGCCCTGAAAACCAAGCGACCGGCTGACGGTGTCGACATCCGACTTGCGCCATGCGGCGATCTGGCTGAAGCGCGTGACACCGAGTTTATCGAGTTGGGCGTTGACCGCCGTGTCGATAACGCTGATGCGCGTCAGGTCATCGGCAGTCGGCTTGGACTGCAGCATCATCTCGCGCGCAGGTGGCTCGACGACCGACCTGATAACCGGAGCCACGGTGGGAGCTATGGCGGGAGTTACGACAACCGCAGGCGCAACTGGCAAAGCGGCAGCAGGTGCCACCGGTGCAGTTGGCGCAACAGGCTTCGCCACTGGTGCCGACGCGGGTGCGGCTGCCTTCGGTGCGGGCGCGGCGACGCTGACGGGAGCAGTCGCAGCCCGCGCCTGCGCGGCTACCGCCGCAGCGGCTGCAGCCATGGCGGCAGCGGCGCTCGCGACCATTTCTGCCGTCGCCGTGACCGGTGCGGCAGGTTTCCCAGCGGGCGGCGCGACCTGATCGGGCCTGGCTGCCGTCGGTGCGGGTGGAGGCGGCGGTGCCGGACTTTTCGAAACTTCTGCTGGCTTGGCGTCCGCTGCCCTGGCTGCGGCAACGGGAGTCGGCTGCACGGCACTTACCGGTGCGGCTGCCGGACGCGCCGACAGCGTCTCGTCGAAACGGTTGGCCGGCGCTTGAGGTGCTGCAGCAGCGGCGGGCTTAGCTGGCACCACTGCGGCCGGCGGTGCGTTCACGATCGGCGTGGCGGGGGCAGGCGTCGCCCGCTCGGCGTACTGCGGCAAAGGCTCGACTTTCGTTGCCGGTGCACGGGCCGGAGCGGGCGCGAGCGATGCTTCCTCAGCAGGCCGCAGCATCTTGCGAAGTCCACACGCCAGGGCCGCACCGATGAAGAACGCCGGAACCATCAGCAGCAGAGTTTGCAGTAAAAGCGCAGTCATTCGTCACTCTCCAACACTGTCCCGGCCAACGCGTGCCGGCTTCCGTCGTTCATCACCAGCACGCGAACCGGATATTCCCGTCCCACCCGTCGGCCGGCAGCCCTGGATACGTCCGG
Organism: Hyphomicrobiaceae bacterium; assembly: GCA_025359165.1. Taxonomy (GTDB): domain Bacteria; phylum Pseudomonadota; class Alphaproteobacteria; order Rhizobiales; family Hyphomicrobiaceae; genus JABFRJ01. The sequence goes on along the minus strand of JANYHG010000001.1, from coordinate 32,332 downwards.
AGCGACCGACTCGGAGACATATCAGCGCTTGTCGTTCACCCGGCCGCACGACAGCCACCCGGTTACGAACCCGATCGCCAGCGCCATCAGCACCCAGTACCAGAGCTTGATCAGCAGATAGTCCATGGTCGTTTCCAGTGCGTCTCTAGCGGTTCAAAGGGAGCAGTCCGGCGCAAAAAAAGGCCGATCACTGCGCCTTGACGGTGAATTCGATACGGCGGTTCTTGGCCCGATTTTGCGGGGTATCGTTGGGCACCAAAGGGCGTGTCTCGCCATAGCCGACGGCAACCAGCTTTTTCGGATCGACACCGCCGCGTTGCAGGAAATCGACGATGGACGCCGCGCGCCGATCAGAGAGCGCCTGATTGCGTTCGGGCGTGCCTTCGGAATCCGTGTGTCCCTCGATTTCGACAGTTACGTCGGGACAGGATTTCACCACGCCCGCCAACTTCGAAAGCGTTGCGAAACTCTCGGCCGCCAGGGTCGCACTCGCGCGCTCGAACCTGATCATGCCTTCACGCGCAGTCGACTGCAGGGCACCCTGACAGGCGACGGCGACCGGCGACAGCGGTGCCCGTGTGGCCGGTGCGACGGCGGCCGGCTGTGCGGCCGGCGGGGTAACCGGCGGCGCCACCGGAGGGGGGGGTGGCGTAACTACGGCGGGCGGCGGCGTTGCGACCGGTGCCGCCGCCACGGACGCGACAACAACGTGTTCGCGACCGGCATAGCCCTTGGGCAAGCCGCGCGCGACACGGTCTTGCACGCGTGTGACGTTGGCAGCCGTTGCGGCCTGTCCGCTTATGGTGAGTTGCTGGCGATTGAGTTCGACCTCGCCCTTCTGCAGTTCCGCCAGCGATATCAATCCCTGTTCCGCCGCCAACGTCCACTTGCGGGTGCGCGTCTCGACGATCCGCATCCGGTCGACGACCGCTTTGCCAGGGAATAGACGCGACCCCGACGCCGCGAGCAGGCTTTTGGCTGCACTGCTCGAGACGTCCCCGTCGAGCACGAGTTCCGCGCCGTTGTAAATCGCGCGCCAGACGAGTTCCGGCACTGCTTCGGCCAAGACGTCGATACGGACATTGGCGTCGCAATCGCTGCGGACCGCAGTTTTGATATCGGCCGGTAAAGCACCCGCGAGGTCTTCGTCGTCGGTTGATCCGGCGACATCCAGCCGGCGATCCGTCAGGGCGATTTTGCCGGCACCGATACGACCGACGCCGGCCATTCCGCCGTCCATGCAGCGCAGCCATCCCTCGGGTGCGCCTGCTGCGACTTCCACACGGTTGTCGACGCGGCGGCCAGGAAAGCGCGACCGTGCGCTCTGCGCGAGTTGCTCTCGGGCCGCATCCGAGGGTGCATAGCCTGTCAAGACGACGGCAGCACTGTCTGCTGTCAGCGCAGTGGTATAGGGACTGACGACCTTCGGCAGCACTTCACGCGCCTTGATGGCCTCGGTCAGACGAAACCCTGCCGGAATCGATTTGGCCAGTGTCTGTCGTGTTGCGTCAGCGATCTTGGCATCGGCCGCCATTCCCTGCAACGACAGCGCCTGATCGCGAATTTCGGCAGCACCGTCTTCGAGGGCCGCCAGTTGCTTGAGCGCAAGCGTAACGGCCGCGAGATGCCCGGTCGCTGCCCCGTCCGCGATTTCCATACGGTCGACGACACCGAGACGCGGGAATGCAGCTTTGGCTGCTGCGACGACGTCCGTCCGGGCGCGTTCGCCGGGGACGTAGCCTGTAAGCGTCACTTGATTGCCAGCATGATTGGCGGCCCACACGAACGGCTTGACGACCGGTGCCATGACGCGGTCGTCGGTCAGTTTCACGCCCTTGGGCAAGTCGTTCGCGAGTGCGGTCTTGACGCCGCTGTACCCTTTGAGATCGGCTGCCGCACCCGCGACAGTGAGCGCAAGGCCACTCAGCTTGGCCTCTCCCGATTTGAGCGCCGCAACCTGCTTGATACCGAAGTTGACCGCGCTCAGCCAAGTGTCTGGCGAGGGCACGCCACGCGCCAGTTTCATTTCGTCGACGACGTCGGCACCGGCAAAACTGGATTTTGCCAGCTTCACGATGTCGGCACGCACGGTCTCGTTGGGGACGTATCCGCCGAGCTTGACGCTGGTGCCGTTGCGCGCGACCGACCACTCGTAGGTCTCGACCTTCTCGATTATCGCGGCCTTGTTGTCGACCACGCGCACGCCCCAGATGCTGCGGGCGATGTCGTAGGCGCGTCCCGGATCAGCCTCGTCCGTCGCGGTTCCCGTCAGCAGCCCATCGCGACCGGAGAAACCGGTGCGGGCCCACTTGAATCCGGACCCTTTGAGCTGTTCGTCGACACGAGCCTTGAGATCGGCCTCGATATCGGTGTGCATGACTTGCGCCGCACCCCATGCGAGCAGCGCCACCGGCAGCAAACCCCACAACCAACGCGCCGGATTGCATCTCATGCCACCAACTCCAACACTCCTGCGGCGGGTCCGGGACTTCAGCCTGGCCTTGCCTGCAGGAACCCCCGGAGTCATCCTCCGGTCACACAAATCCGCTCATTCTACCTACCGCAGTCTAGCTGCCGCAGGCCTTATGTCAGACACACCCGATGTCACGCACCTTTCGCCGGTGCCGCAAGCCTTTCAGGAAGGCTTCCAACCAGCGTAATCCGGACAATGAGTTGCGCCCCCTCGATTACTATAATTGAGATTGCGTTACCTTCCAAGTGTCAGGTCGCGCGAAAGAGCTAGTTCAATCGGCCAAGCTTTTGCCCGAGTTGCATAAACTTCGACCGTATTCGCTCAGGTCAGGGACGTCGAAATCGATTCCTCGCGTGTCGAATGCGCAACAGTCGCGAGCCGATTATTCGACCGCGAAGCGTAGCACCCTGTTTTGCGCACCGCCGCAAACTGTGTATCGTCCGGCAGGTGACATCTCGCACTATTCGGCAGCACGCGGAGCCCTCCTATGTCGACGTCTGAAGCAGCGCCAGTTCTGACGAGTACCCACGCCGGGTTTCGTACCATCACCTTGAACCGTCCCGAGCGCTTGAACAGTTTTACCGAAGCTCTGCACTTGGGTTTGCGGGCAGCCTTGGATGCGGCAGAAGCCGATACAGCTTGTCGCGCCGTGATCTTGACCGGTGCTGGTCGCGGCTTCTGCGCCGGCCAGGATCTCGCCGACAGCGCAGCTTCGAGCGCCTCTGGTGCCAAACCAGTCGACCGGCTGGAACTCTACTACAATCCACTGATCCGGCGGCTGGCCGCATTTCCGGTGCCTGTGATCTGCGCCGTCAACGGTGTGGCGGCGGGCGCGGGTGCCAACCTTGCACTCGCGTGCGATATCGTGATCGCAGCGCATTCGGCGAAGTTTCTGCAGGCTTTCGCGAAAATAGGTCTGATGCCTGACGCGGGCGGCACATGGACGTTACCGCGCTTGGTCGGACCCGCCCGGGCGCGCGCGCTCGCCATGCTCGCCGAACCGATCGACGCCACGACGGCAGCGAGCTGGGGGATGATCTATCAAGCGGTCGAAGACGTCAGATTGATGGAAACTGCCGAGGCGATGGCGCGGAAGTTCGCGGCGGCCCCGACGGGCGCGCTGGTGGCGATCAGGGCCGCGCTGAATGCGTCAGAGACCAACACGCTCGACCAGCAGTTGGAAGTCGAACGCGTGGGCCAGGGCCGTCTCATCGGCACGCCCGACAACGTCGAAGGCATCAAGGCGTTTCTCGAAAAGCGCAGCCCCAGGTTCACAGGACGTGGGTGAGACTTCGATGACCGACGACGACGTAGCCACGCGATCCGCCAGGGCGATGTGGGCCGACGACCACGCGAGCCGCGGTCTTGGAATGACGCTCGTGCGCGTCGAGCCCGGTATCGCGGTGCTATCGATGCCCGTCACGCAGGCGATGGTCAACGGGCACGGACTGGCGCACGGAGGCTTCATCTACACGCTCGCCGACAGCGCCTTCGCTTTTGCATGCAACAGCTATAACCAGCGCAACGTCGCACAACAGTGTCAGATCACTTACGTGGCCGCCGGCAAGCTCGGGATGGTGTTGACGGCCGAGGCGCGCGAACGTCACCGTGCCGAACGCTCCGGCATTTACGACGTCACGGTGCGTGACGAGACCGGCACCGTCATCGCAGAATTTCGCGGCCACTCGCGCGCGATCCCGGGCAAACTGATCGACTGACACACTCAGCCGCCCGGACGCCAAAACTCAAACGACCTTGTCGTCGAAGAACACGATCTCGACCCCGGCGCTGGCAAACTTGCCCAGATCGGCGGCGGTGGCTTTGCCTTGATCGGTGCCGAGCGCTGCGGTCAGATCGGCCATGGAATCGAAATGCAGCGTGGCAACCAGATAGGTGGCCGCCGGGCCAGTCATGCCCATCACCGGCCCAGCGTTGACCTCATATTTGCGCAAACCGGGAATGGTTTTCGCCAATGGGACGTGGCGCTCGAAATAGTACGCGTCGAACACGGCTGGATCGGCCGGCGTTTTATACATCGCGAGAAGGCGGGCCATGATGTTTCCTCAGCCACAACAGATGCGAACTATGACGGGCGCACCGGCACCAATCAAGCGGCACCCGGCTCCGCCGTCAGCGACCGCTCGACCAATCGCGCAAACATCGCGGCTCCGTAGGGAATGGCATCGTCGTTGAAATCGTAGCGGTCGTTGTGCACGGGGGCGCTCGCTTCGCCATTGCCCAGATTGATGTAGGCCCCCGGCACCTTTTCAAGCATGAAGGCGAAATCTTCCGACGCCGACGCCGGCGCTTTGTTGCGTTCGAGCTTGGCCTCGCCGACCAATTCCGCTGCCGTATCCGCGATCGCCTTGGTCGCCTCGGGCGCGTTCACCAGCGGTGCGAAGATCAACCGGTAATCGACTTCCGCCGTCGCCCCAAGTCCCTCGGCGACACCGCGCACGACCCGTTTCAGGCCGGCCTCGATCTGGCTCAAGGTCTCGCGCGTCATGGCGCGCACCGTACCCGCCATCGCCGCCCGTTCCGGGATCACATTGTAGGCGTCGCCGCTGGCGATCTTGGTCACGCTCAGCACCGCCATGTCCGCAGGCGCGATGTTGCGCGAAACAACCGTCTGCAACGCCGTGCCGATATGGCAGGCCGCGATGACCGGGTCGATCGACGCGTTCGGCCAGGCACCGTGGGCACCGCGCCCCTTGATCGCGATATCGAAGAACCCGCCGCCCGCCATCGCCACGCCGGGCGAGATCGAGAAGTGCCCAACCGGCATGCCCGGCCGATTGTGCAGTCCGTAGAGTTCATTGGAGGGAAAGCGCTCGATCAGTCCTTCCTCGAGCATTGCGAGTGCGCCACCCATTCCTTCTTCGCCCGGCTGGAAGATGAAATTGACCGTGCCGTTGAACTGCCTGGTTTCAGCGAGATAGCGCGCTGCGCCGAGCAGCATGGTGGTGTGACCATCATGGCCGCAGGCATGCATCTTTCCCGGAGTTCCGCTTTTGTAGGTCGCCCCTGTCAACTCCTGGATCGGCAACGCGTCCATGTCGGCTCTGAGACCGATGGCGCGCGGACCATTGCCGGAGCGCAATACACCCACGACAGCCGCGCCTTTCACCATGCGGTGCACCTCCAGACCCCACGACGACAGCAGCTTCGCCACGACATCGGCGGTGCGATGCGTATCGAGACCCAACTCGGGGTGGGCGTGTATATCTTGGCGAATGCCGGCGAGGTCGGACTGATAACTGCGCACGCGATCGAATACGGCGCTGGCGTTGGATGTTACGGACATGGAATCACCTCGAGGACTTTGTCGACTGCAGCTAATTTCAAAACGTTCGCAAGCGCGGATCGATCGATCGGCCGTCCGTGCGCGATACACACCAGACGACCGGCCCGAGCCGCAGCATCCGGCATCGGCGCCAGGCTATACCGCTTTCCAACGACATTCACGGTCAACCAACCCCGCACGGCGTCGTGTACAAAACCCTTTGCGCGCACCAATCCAAGCGCCGGATCAGCGAGACCTTTCGCCAGCCGGAGCGCATCCACGCGCTCTGCGAAGGCGATGCTCACGGTGTCGTAGGCCGCAGTGGAATGCAGCGGCTGCGGCGGCGTCTTACCATCAAGCGCACGCGGGCCAGAATAACCAAGTACGACATCGGTTGCGACGGCCGACATTTCTGCGCGGATGAGACGAGCCGTCGGCGCGCGCTGCGCGAGCCATGCCTCCAAGCGCCCGACCGTATCGGCTGCGACCAGATCGATTTTGTTGACGATCAGCAGATCGGCGTCTGCCAGCTGTCGCGTGATCGTATCTGACATATAGAGATCGGCGGCCCGCTCCTGAACCGTTTCAGCGTCGACCACCACCACGACCGCATCGAGCACGAGGCCGGCGACGAGCGACAGCGACTGGCCGATGGCACCGGGCAAGGCGACGCCGCTGGCTTCGATGACAACGTGATCGATCGTGTCGGCTCTAGCCGCCAACTCCATCAGACCTGCCACCAGATCGCTGCCGAACGTGCAGCAGATGCAGCCGCCTGACAGCGTCAACACGTTCCCCTCGGCACCCTCGATCAGATCTTTGTCGATCGGCAAGGCCCCGAAGTCGTTGACGGCAACGGCGATCCGCCGCCCCCCGGCATGGCGCAGCAGATGGTTGACCAGCGTCGTTTTCCCGGCACCGAGATAACCGCCCAACACCGTCACGGGAAGTTGCGCGACTGCGGCCATCAGATCGTGTCCGCCGCGAACACGCGTCCTCCCTGCACCGTGCCCCACACGCGGACATCGCGCAGCCTGTCGCCGCCGATCGTTGTCGGATCGTCTTCCAGCACAGCGAAATCCGCACGCTTGCCGACCTCGATCGATCCGATCTCGCTGTCGAGCTTCAATGTATAGGCCGCCCCGAGCGTGATCGTCCGCAACGCATCTTCGACACTGATGCATTCGGCTTCGCCCAGTACGCGGCCACTCGACGTCATCCGGTTGACTGCACACCACGCGGTGAACAGCGGACCCAACGGCGTCACCGGCGCATCGGAATGGATCGCCAGCGGCACGCCTGTCGCAAGCGCTGTCGCGCAGGCGTTCATACGCTCGGCACGCTCCGGTCCGACCGTCAGCCGGTAATGTTCGTCGCCCCAGTAAAAGTGGTGATTGGGAAACAGGTTCACGCACATGCCCAAGCTTTTCATGCGCCTGAACTGTGCGGCATTGGCTAGCTGGCAGTGCTGCAAGGTGAAGCGATGATCGGACGATGGATGCTTTCGAAGCGCTGCTTCCAGCACGTCGAGAACCAATTCGGTCGCCTCGTCGCCGTTGGTGTGGGTGTGGATCTGCACGCCTGCCTCGAGGGCGCGTTCAAGCGTTTCCGCCAACTGCTCGGGGGTCACGTACCAAAGACCCGCCGGCGCACCGTTGTAATAACCGGGCCAGCGCAGCCGCGCAGAGAACCCCTGGATCGATCCGTCTACGACGATCTTCACCGCACCGAACCGCATCCGGTCCGTGCTCTGCTTCTTCAGGGCGATGGCGTGGTCGATCGCTTCTTGCGGGCCGATCCCGCGCAGGACGCGCAACGAAACGATGCGTGCCGGAAACATCGGCTCGGCACCGACCCGCGCCATCATCGCCACGGCCGCGTCGGGCAGCAGGTTTGCGAGATCCGCGGCAGTCGTCACGCCCTTGCGCACGCATAGCCTGGCGAACGCGCGCAACCCCGGCTCGTCGGAGGCCAGAAGGCCGCGATCGAGCCCGACGTGCCGGCCCAGCGGCGTCATGGCATCAGGCCCTTTCATCTCGCCGGTCGGCAATCCATCGTCACCCAACGGCACGCCAGGATGATCGATGCCGGGCCGCAACATCTGCGCCAACTCGAGCGCCTTGGAATTCACATTCATGATGTGACCGCTGGCATGCATGATGCCGATCGGGCGTTCCTTCGACACGCGGTCGAGGTCGTGCCGGGTCACACGCCGGTTGTCGAAATAGATCGGGTCCAGCGCCCAGCCGCTCAAAGGCTGCAGCGGCTCCGTCATGGCGCGCTCGGCGGCACTCAGACGGGCGACGACGGCGTCGACCGAACGCAGACCCGGCCACGTCTTGCCATCGGGATCGCTGCGGTCGTGAAAACCGCAATAGACGAACCGCCACTGCACCCCTTCCGATACGTGGCTGTGACCTTCGACCAACCCGGGCATCAGGATTTTGTCCTGGAACCGCCGATCGAGCGTATGCGTCCCCCACCCGGCCAACTCGGTCAGCGAGCCCGCCCCCAGGATGCGACCATCGCGCACCGCAACGTGCGTCGCGACCGGACGCGCAGGGTTCATCGTGATGATTTTTGACGCTTCGAAGATCGTGACGGTCATGGCGGATCTTATCTCTATCGACGCCGCTCGGGCATCGTCCTCGCCCAGACTAGCGCATGCGGCCAGCAGCGCAAATCATACCACGTCGAGACTTCGCCCGACTTGTGCGCGATGCGATCGGATCTTTATGCGCTGCGTCGAACAGTTGGTAACCAACCTTTCATCTGTCACGGGCATTCTAACGACAGTGTCGGCGACAACGTCGAGCGTAGCCCCAGCACTGAAGTCCCAGCGTCATCCTGAATGTTGCTGTTCAAGCGTTTGTCGCTTTTCGCGGATCTAAGATCTCTCTGTTTTGCAAGATCGACGTCCGTCACGCCCCTCGATCCAGCCTTCGGTTCCCCCGGGGCAGAACAACAGTCCCGGTGCGACCGGAGCCATGCTCCGGTGCGGCGTACCATTTGCGCGTCATCGCCGCGCCCGGGACTGTCGTTGTCGGGTATCTCCGATTTCAGTACAGAAACTGTTCGGACAGAATACGTTCGTCGAGGCTATGGCCGGGATCGAACATCATGAAGAGATCAATGTGCGCCGCCTGCTCGATCTCGACGCGCAGCACGAAGCGCGTTTCGCTATTGTCAGCCACGGCGGAAACCGGCCGCTTGTCGCCTTCCAGCACATCGACCGCGATCTGCGCCGCGTTGGGCAACAGCGCGCCACGCCAGCGCCGTGGTCGAAACGGACTGATCGGCGTCAACGCCAGCAGCGGTGCGTCGATCGGCAAAATCGGTCCGTGCGCCGATAGATTATAAGCCGTCGAGCCGGCGGGCGTGGCGACCAGCAGACCGTCGCACGAAAGTTCGCCGAGGCGCACTTTGCCATCGACCGAGATCCGTAACTTGGCTGCCTGATAGGTCTGCCGGAACAGCGAAACTTCGTTGATCGCCAGACTTTGAAACGTGCCGCCCTCGTGCGTATGCGCCGTCATGTTGAGCGGGTGGATGCGGCTGATTTCCGCGCCGGCGATGCGGGCCGACAAATTCTCTTCGTCGTACTCGTTCATGAGAAAGCCGACGGAGCCGCGATTCATACCGTAGATCGGAATGCGATCGTGCATGTGCGTGTGCAGCGTCTCCAGCATGAACCCATCGCCTCCGAGCGCGACGATGGCGTCGGCGCTCGACGCGGGAACGTTGCCATAGCGATTCTGCAGGCGATGCAGGGCTGCCTGCGCCTCCGGGCTTTCACTCGCGACGAGCGCGATCTTTTCGTATGTCGCGGGAAGTGCAAATTTGGCGGCTGACATACTGCTGGTCCTATCCTGTTGCCAGCGGACGACACTCAGAATAGCTGGCGACGGCGGCGATGACCGGCGGCGGCAGCGACTGTGGACGGCGACAAGCCCCCTTTCTTTACACGACCTGGCCGATTTTCGAAGCCGTCGAAAGCGCCGCCGACGTTTCAACGGCGGCGAGCTCGCCGCGTGCGCCGACATCATGCCCGGCAAGGTTGCGATCTGCGCGGTGCAAGGACAGCGCCATCACGACCGAGGCGACTTCAGGGTCCTGAATGCGCAGCAGCTTAGACGTCATGCGCTCGGTGCATCCGCCCTACTGAGAAAATCGGCGACGACGGCAATGGTCGGCGCATCGCGCAGCAGTGGGGCATGCCCCTGATCGGGCACCGTGTGATGGACGAGATTGGGGTGTCGCACCGCCATCTCCGCGACGCTCGCCTCAGTCAACAGATCCGAGGTGCCGCCGCGCAAGACTAGAACCGGCACATGAGCGAGCGCACCGAACTGTTTCCAGAGTGCCGGCATCGGACCGCTCGGCAGTGTCAGCGATTTGGCGATGGCCGCGTCGTATCCTGGCACCGGCCTGCCCTCGACCTCGTTGAACAATTGCCGCGCAAGCACGCCGGCTTCATCTTTCGTCAGACGCGGAAATTGTTCCACCGTCATGTCGTAGGTCATGCGCGCAGCTTCGGCCCAATCCGCCGGGACCGGGATGCGTCCGACGTAAGCCATGATGCGGGCCAGCCCATTGCGCTCGATCACCGGGCCGACGTCGTTGAGAACGACAGCGCCGATCGACGAGGGACGCGCCGCCGCCATCATCATCGCCAGAATTCCGCCGCGCGACGTTCCAATCACCGCCGCGCCGTGCGCCCCGCGACTGGTCAGAAAATCCAGCGCATCGCGTGTTTCGACCGGCACCGAATAATTCTGCCACTTCGGATCGTTGTCGGAGCCGCCGCGCCCGCGGCTATCGAGGGTGTAGACGTCACGCGGATTTTCGCTGGTGGACAGCGCCAGCGCGATGTCGTGAAAATCTCTGCCGTTGCGGGTCAAACCGGGCAGGCACAGCACCGGCCGCAACATCCTCGCGCCGGATTTTGCCGGATCGGGTCTGGCGGCATAGTGGCGGGCATAGAGCTTGAGCCCATCCTGCGCCGTGAAAGCAATGTCGGTCCAGGCGGGTGCTGCGGGCATAGGAATTCCTGATTGCTGAAGTCCAGCTACTCGACCGGTCACGGTCACTACATCACTCAATTGTTCGCGGCAGCTGGCGGCGTCACGACAGGCCCCGTCGCCCGCCGCCCCTGTCCGATCGCAACGCGGCGCAGGTCGCTCGTCAGCCTCAACGCGTCGGCTTCGTTGCCGAGCCGGGCGCGATAGATCTGCATGTTGGACAGCACTTTTTGCACGTACTCGCGCGTCTCCTCGAAGGGGATGCGGTGGATCCAATCGACGGGATCGGCACCAGGCGCGCGCGGATCACCAAACTCCCGGATCCACTGCCGGGTGCGCCCGGGACCGGCGTTATAGCCGGAAATAGTGAGAACGTAGGACCCCTGAAACTCGTCCATGCGATCGGCAATGTAGGCCGACGCCATCATCGCGTTATAGGCGGGGTCGCGACCCAGCCGCTCGATCTCGCACTTGACCTTATAATCGCGGCAGACATGCTGCGCGGTGACCTGCATCACCTGCATCAATCCGCGTGCGCCCGCGCCCGATACGATGGTGGTGTCGAATTCCGACTCCTGCCGCGTGATGCCGAGGATCAGTGCGGGCTCGGGCGGCGGACGCAAAGCCTGATACGCCGGCATCGCGTTGATCGGATAGGCGTACATGATCAGGTTGTGACCCCGCGCGATCGCCGACTTGCCGATCCGCACCGCCATCTGCGAATCACCGAGTGCCTCCGCCAGATGTGCAAGCAAGCCCTGCTCCGCCTCGCTTTCCAGTGTCTGACTGAGCCGGATCAACAAGGCGCGGGTGACCCATTGTTCGAGGTTCGACTTGCGGCTCAGCACGGCCGCACGCACCAGCTCGTTGGCATTGAACCGTTGCGCTTCGTCCGCCGTCGGCGTGCGGGGCGGCGAGATCTTGATCGAGACCTGTTTGGGATCGAGTTCCAGACGGGCGAGTTGGCCATAGAAGGTGTCGATGTTGCGCGCCGCCCGTTCGAGCGGTGCACGCATTTTCTGCGGCGCTTTTTGCGCCTCGTAGGTGCGCGCCAGCCAGTAGCCCGCTTTCGCGCGGGACAGCGGTCCATCGGCCACGGCCTCGAGGGCGACGAAGTGAGGTTCCGCACTCTTCGCGTCGTCGAGATGCCTGAGCGCGATCCAACCGGCGAGGAACGTCTGATCCTTCGACTGATTGACGCCGAGCGGGCCCGGTGACTTGACGATATCGTAGGCGACCGCAGGCTTGCCGGTTTTGAGTGCGTCGTAAGCGGCCAGCCGCCGCTCCTCCCACCACTCGTCGAGGTTCCCGACAACGGCCGGATCTATGGGTGCGTCACGCAGGATCTTGAACGCCGCATCGTACCGCCCGGCGCGTCGATGCGATTGCGCCAACTGAAATGCCAAGCCCCAATCAGGCTTCGGCGCGGCCATGGCGTCCGGCGGCAGGGCCGTCAGCAGTGCATCGGCATTGGATTGCCGCAGGTAGGCAGCAAGCCGAGCCTCGGCTTTTTTGCGTTCGACCTCGCCCAGGAAGGGTAACACGCGCTTGGCGATCGCCGCCCGGTCGGTGCGCTCGTTGGTCCAGCGGGTATTGTCGATCATATAGCGGTCGAACCGCGCCTTGTGGTCGTCTTCCCGTAACAATTTTCCGAAGCGTTCAAGAAATCCGGTTTCCAACGAGCCCGGCAGATCACTGCGCCGCCATGCCGCTCCTGCAAGTCGCGCCGCCTCTGCCTCGTCGCCTTCCGCCAGAAATGCCGACGCCAACGCTGCATGCCCGATAGCGGTTTTAGGTGCGCCCTTATCGAAGAAGGATTTTAACTCGCGGGCGCTGCCGCCCGACACGAATAGTTGCTCCTCCGAGCGTTGAATGATCAGGTCGCGGCTCGGCCAATTCGGATTGGCCTCGGCGAAGGCTTTGATGTCACGCGCCGTGCCGCTGCCACCCCGCGACAGCGCCCAGTCGATCAGCTTGCGGGCCGCGGGCTCCTTGAGCTGATCGCGAAGGGCGCGTGTCTGCACGACGTTGACGGTCGAGGCCATGGCATCGCGGAGACGTGTGGCGTCTTCCAGCGAGGGTTGCGCGTCGCGCACAGGCGCAATGAGTGCGTCGAAGCGGGCGACGTGTGCGATCTCGGACGCCAGCAACGACGGCTTGGCGATCGGTTCGGTCGGTGGTGGCGTGCTGGCGACCGACGGCTGCGGCGTGCCTGATGAGGGTGGGCGCGGCTGCGATCCGGGCAGAACCGTCGGCATCGGCGCAGCCACTGGAGTTGCCGCCGTCGGTTCCGCCGTGCCATCGCTCGGGACAGGTGCGGGTGCCGGTGACTGCGGGGCCGGCAGACCCGCCGTGACCGGAAACGAAGGCGTGGATGGCGGCAGACTCCCTGGCCCTTCCGGCGGACCACCACCAGCCGGTGCCGACACGGTCGGCACTGGTGCCGAGGCGATGGTGGAGGCTGCCGCGACCGGACGCTGTGCGAGCAAAGCCTCTCGCACGCTCGATGGCAGTTCCGCATACCCGAATGCAGACATCGTCAAGCCGCCGAAGGCTGCCAGATTGAACAAACTGGATATCGACAACAGCAGGCGGCTCTGGCGGCGTCGATGCACCAATCGCTCGCTTTCCGACGATGTCGTGGCAGCACGACGCGCCTTCGCAAGCTTTTCGCGTGCTTTTTTGCCGACTGCATCCGCGACCGGTGCCGCCGCTGCCGGCACATCGACGACGGTGGTCGGGTCGACGAACGTTGCATCGACGACGGTTTCGGGAAGCGACTCCCTGCCCTGTCGCGACGATCCCGGCATCCCCGAGATATCCACAGGCGTCAGCACGGCAACCTCCGTCAACGCGATCGTCGGGGGTTCGTCCACAACCCTGAGGACGCCGCCCTCGATAGGCGCTTGTACAGCAGGCAGCGGCCCACGCGGCGCTGGCCCCGGCAAGACCGGGATCAGGGGCGTCGCTGGTCTCTCAGGCATCGAAATCACGTCATGCTCCGGCACAGCCTTAACCGCTGCCACTACATTGCCACCCAACACTCTACGCTATTCCCACATCGCAACAGGTTATGTCGACCGGCACGATCTGCAAACAACCACTTCTGCACACCGCACCGCGATAAACTACCGCTACCATTATGAATGCAGCGGGAAGGGTCGAAAAATCGTGTTCGTCTCGTCACGCCGCGATAGAAGCGGTCTAAAATATGACCTATTGACGTCGACAAGACTTGCAATCACAAGGCAAACGCGGTGCAACCAATTGCACCAGCACATTCGGGCCGGACATCGGCGTCCCCGGCTCGGCCAAGACTTCAGCATAGCTGCCGTCAGCCCGATACCCGCGCGCCCTGATACTCGCCGCCTAGCCTGGAGCTCATCATGCCGACCCCGACGACCAAGCCTGCGTCCCCTCCTCTGACGCAGGCGGCGCTGCGGATAAAAGGTTCGTGCACGGCCTTGATCACGCCGTTCAAAAACGGCGCGATCGATGCTGCTGGTTTCCAGCGGTTCGTGGAATGGCAGATTGCCCAAGGGAGCGACGGCCTGGTTCCTGTAGGCACCACCGGGGAAACTCCGACGCTGTCGCACGACGAGCACGATCAGGTCATCGAGTTGTGTGTGAAGGCCGCCAAGCGCCGCGTCCCGGTCATCGCCGGGGCCGGCTCGAACTCGACCGCTGAAGCGATCCGGTTCACACAATTCGCCAAGACGGTCGGTGCCGATGCCACCTTGCACTCCACCGGATACTACAACAAGCCCACGCAGGAAGGCCTTTTCCTGCATTTCAAGGCCATCAACGACGCCGTCGACCTGCCGTTCATCGTCTACAACGTGCCGGTACGCACGATCGTCGACATATCTGCAGTCACGATGGCGCGGATCGCTGAGTTGAAGAACTTCGCCGGCATCAAGGACGCGACCGCCAACATGGCGCGCGCCTCCCAGCACCGGCAACTTTTCGACCGGCCCCATGCCGCGCTGTCGGGCGAAGATGCGACCGCACTCGGTTATAATGCGCACGGAGGCACCGGTTGCATCTCGGTCACGTCGAATATCGCACCCAAATTGTGCGCGCAATTCCAGGCCGCGTGCGCGGCCGGCGACTACAAGACGGCGCTGGTGCTCCACGATCGGCTGATGCCGCTGCACGACGCGTTGTTCATCGAAACCAATCCTGCCCCGGTCAAATACGCGGCCTGGCGGCTTGGTCTGATAGATAGCCCGGAGTGCCGCCTTCCCTTGGCCCCGCTGACGGACGCGAGCAAGAAAGCCGTCGACGCCGCCCTCGCGAAGGTTGGTCTCCTGACCGCCAAAGCCGCAGAGTAAGCGAATTGCGAATGGCGAATGGCGAGTTGCAAGTAGGGAAGATGACCCGACGCTAAGCCTTCGCTATCCCTTTTCGCAATTCACTATTCGCAATTCACAATTCGCAATTCGCCTCTTATGCCTCTCAGGAAACGTCACGCATGGCCTCGAAAGCCCAAATCGCCGCCGCTTTGAAGCACGCAGTCAACAACGAGGATGAAGTCAAAGCCTCCGACCAAGCCGGGTGCTTTCACTGCCTGGAAATCTTCGACGTGTCCGAAATCGAGGACTGGGTCGAGGGCGAGACCGGCACCAGCGCCGTCTGTCCCCATTGCGACGTCGAAAGCGTTCTCGGCGACGCCGCTGGTTTTCCGCTGACTGAAGAGTTTCTGGACGCGCTGCGGCAGCATCAGTTCAGCTGAGAGGTCAATCTGGATTTTTCCCCGACGCCTGCGCAGCCGCTTTGTTTGTGACTTCGCGGTGACTGTCGGTCAATTGTTGCGCCGTCGGGTCAAAAATGCACACCACCGGCTTGTGTTGAATTTGCCATACTGTAGAACTCGAAAATGGCGGGACGCGATCATGGCGGTCGCAGAAGCTCGCGCGCGTTGAGGAAATGTCTCCGATGATGTCACGTCTAGGGCGGGTGCTCGATCACCTGGAGGAATGGCTGATCGCCTTCCTCATCGCGGGGGCGACGCTGCTCATTTTCATCGCCGTCGTGCACCGCTACGGCACGGGTATGTCGATCAACGGTGCCAAATGGGCCACGGCCCACGGCATGGCCGGTTTGGCGGCCTTTTTAACCAGCGTGTTCAAATGGTTCAGCTCCTGGGATTTGAGCTGGTCGCAGGAACTCTGCATCTACATGTTCGTGTGGATGGCAAAATTCGGCGCAGCCTACGGCGTGCGGACCGGTGTGCACGTCGGTGTCGACGTGGTCACGAACTCTATCAGCGGCCCGTCACGCTACTGGGTCGTCATTTTCGGCCTGCTGGCAGGCGCGTTGTTCACGTTCACGATCGGCGCGTTCGGCGCGAACTTCGTGTCTCACATGTTCGCCACCAGCCAGACATCCAACGATCTCGAAGTGCCGATGTGGATCGTCTATCTCGCAATTCCACTCGGCAGCTTCCTGATGTGCTTCCGTTTTCTGCAGGTGATGTACACGTTCTCACGCACTGGGGAACTGCCGCATACCGATGAGAGCCACGTCGACGGCCTCGAAGAGTTGGCCCCTGCCAGCGACCTGCATCCGCACGGCACGACCGCCAGTGCCGGAGGTGTCCGATGAGCGCTCCCGCATCCCTGGTCCAACGTCCGCCCGCGACCATCGGCGGCCCTCTAAGTCTCGGTGGCCTCGCGCTGCTGGCACTACCGCTGATGTTCGTGGCGGTCTCGTTCGCGCATAAAATGGGAATCCTCACGTTGCCGCCCTCGGCACGTGCCTTGGTCCTGTTCGCGATGCTGATTTCGATCATGCTGACAGGCATGCCGATTTCGATCGCGCTCGGCTCGACGGTGCTGATCTTCGTGGCGACCACAACGACGGTGCCGCTCGACGCGGTGGCGCTCAAACTGTTCACCGGCATGGAAAAGTGGGAGATCATGGCGATCCCCTTCTTCATTCTCGCCGGTAACTTTCTGACCCACGGCGGCATCGCCAAGCGCATGATCGATTTTGCGGCGACGCTGATCGGCCATTTCCACGGCGGATTGGCGCTGGCCGGCGTCATCTCGTGCGCAATGTTCGCGCTTGTCTGCGGCTCGTCGGTGGCGACCGTGGTCGCGATCGGCTCGATCATCCTGCCGGAAATGGTGAAGGCCGGCTATCCCATGCGTTTCGGCGCGGCCGTCATTACGGTGGCCGGATCGCTCGGCATTCTGATGCTGCCGTCGATCCCGAAGGTGATCTACGCGATATCGACCAATACCTCGATCGGTGCGCTGTTCGTCGCTGGCGTGCTGCCCGGCACGTTACTGACGTTCATGCTTTGCGTCACCACGTGGTACATCGCCAAGAAGAACAATTACCCGCGTCAGGCCAAGGCCACCTGGGCCCAGAGCGCGAAAGCTTTCAAGGAAAGCTTCTGGGGCCTGATGCTGATCGTGATCATCATCGGCGGCATCTACTCCGGTGCCTTCACGGCCACGGAAGCCGCGGCCATGAGCGCGGTGTATGCCTTCTTCATCGCCGTCTGGGTCTATAAGGCGACCCCGCTGCGCGAAGTGCCGAAGGTGTTGATCCGCTCGGCCAACATGAGCGCGATGCTGCTCTACATCATCGGTAACGCCGTACTGTTCCAGTTCGTGTTGACCAACGAGAATATCCCGAACGCGTTGTCCGACTGGATGATCGCACTCAACCTCGGTCCGCTCGGCTTCCTGTTCGTGGTCAACCTGTTATTGCTGACTGCGGGCAATTTCATGGAGCCGTCGTCGATCATCCTGATCATGGCACCGATCCTGTTCCCGACAGCCATGAAACTGGGCATTGATCCGGTGCACTTCGGCATCATGATCGACGTCAACATGGAGGTGGGCTTGTGCCACCCTCCTGTCGGTCTCAACCTCTATGTCGCCTCCACCATCGCCAAAGTCGGCATCACCGACCTGACCAAGGCTGTCATGCCATGGCTGCTGACGATGCTGGTGTTCCTAGTCATCGTCACCTACTGGCCGTGGCTGACGCTCGTCGTGCCACAAATGCTCGAAATGACGCCAGGGCACGAGCCGATCATCCCGATCTGGCTGAGCAAAATGTTCTGATCCGGGGCCGCTGAAAGGGTGTCGAGTCAGGGCGGAAGCCGCGACTCGGCACCGTCAGCAACCGAGCACGCGATGCGGGTCGCGCAGAAATGCTTGACCCAACCCACGGTGTGATCCAGATGTGCTTGAAGATGGATATCGGCCGGATTTTCCGATCGAAGCCGTAGCTGACGTCCCTCACGGTGGACGTTCAAAATGAGCGCCACACATGAGCGACCAAACCGGCATTCCCTGCATCTTCATGCGCGGTGGCACGTCGCGCGGGCCGTTCTTCAATGCCGCCGACTTACCCACGGACATCGCCGCGCGCGATCGCGTGTTGCTGACTGTCATGGGCTCGCCCGACGTGCGCCAGATCAACGGCCTCGGCGGCGGCGACACCACGACCAGCAAAGTCGCCATCGTCTCCAAATCGGCGCGCCCCGGCGTCGATCTCGACTACCTGTTTGCACAGGTCGACATCCTCAAGGCGCTCGTCGACACCAGCCCGAGTTGTGGCAACATGCTGTCGGGCGTGCTGCCGTTCGCCATCGAGACGGGCATGGTATCTGCGGTGCCGGGTCAAACCCGCGCCATGATCTTCAACATCAACACCGAAGCGCGTATCGAGGCGATCGTGCAGACGCCCGCAGGCGAAATCGTCTATGACGGCGAGGCAGCGATCGACGGCGTGCCCGGCACCGCAGCACCCATCGTGCTCAACTTCATGGACGTCGTCGGCTCGAAGTCTGGCCAGATGCTGCCGACCGGCAACGTCCGCGACACCATCCAGGGCGTGGAAGTTACGCTGATCGATGTCGCCATGCCGATGATGCTGATCGCCGCCGCCGATCTGGGGCTCGACGGCACGGAATTGAAGGCGGGCATCGACGGCAACACGGCGATGATGGCGCGCATCGAACTGATCCGCCGCGAAGCCGGCGTGATGATGGGTTTCGGCGACGTCAGCAACAAAGTGATCCCCAAGGTTGGGATTCTCTCCGCCCCGCGCAACGGGGGCACGATCACGTCGCGCTATCTCACACCGTTGGCGCTGCACGCGGCCCATGCGGTGACCGGCGGCGTCTGCGTGGCCTCCGCGTGCGCACTCGAAGGCTCGGTCGCCCATGCCGTCGCGACGCCGAGCCGCGAAAACCCGCGCACCATTTGGATCGAGCATCCCTCGGGTCAGATCGACGTTCGGCTGACGACGACCGGCACAGGGGCCGCCATGGATGTCGTCGCCGGCACGTTGCGGACCGCACGGCCGATCATGCGCGGTGACGTGCTGGTGCCGAAGCGCCTTCTCTGACGCTGTACGCGGCACTGCTCAAGAACGGAACAACAACGACGCATCGCCGTAGGAATAGAAGCGATACTTCGCCTCGATGGCATGCGCATAGGCTGCCCGCATCGGCGCGAGCCCGGCGAAGGCCGAGACGAGCATGAACAGCGTCGAGCGCGGCAGGTGAAAATTGGTCAGCAAGGCGTCGACGCAGCGGAAGTCGTAGCCGGGCGTAATGAAGATAGCGGTTTCGCCGGCGAACGGCATTACGATTTTATCCGGCGTGGTCGCCGTTTCCAGAATGCGCAACGCCGTCGTGCCGGCGGAGAAAATCCGCCCGCCGCGCGCGCGGACCGCAGTGAGGTCGGCAGCCGTCTCGGCCGATACCTCGCCCCACTCGCTGTGCATCTTGTGCGCGTCGGTATCGTCGACCTTGACCGGCAGGAATGTCCCCGCGCCGACGTGCAACGTCACTCGATGCAGCGTCACGCCACGGGCGCAGATGGCCGCAACCAGCTCCGGCGTGAAATGCAGGCTAGCGGTTGGTGCCGCCACTGCGCCGTCACGCTCTGCAAACACGGTCTGATAATCGCTGGCGTCACTGCTTCGCGCCGGACGCTTCAGCGCGATGTAGGGCGGCAGAGGCATCGAACCGAACGATGCGATCGCCTCGTCCAGCACTTCACCGGAGAAGTCGAAAGCCAGCTCGATTTCGCCCGCATCGCCCTTCTGACGAACCGTCGCGTCGAGGGCACCGGCGAGGCAGACGCCGCCATTGCTGCCGAACCTGATCCGGTCACCGGGCGCGAGCCGCTTTGCCGGTCGCGCAAAGGCGCGCCAGGTGTTGTCGTCAACCCGCTTGATCAAGGTCACGGCAACTTTGGCGGCAGGTCCATCGTCGCGCTGTCGCAGGCCTTCGAGGGCCGCGCGGATCACGCGCGTATCATTCACGACAAGGGCATCGCCGGACCGAAAATGAGATGCGAGATCACGAACGGTTTCGTCCGCCAGCGGCGCACCAGGACGCACCACGAGCATCCGTGCTGCATCGCGAGGCCGCACAGGCTCGAGCGCAATGCGGTCATCCGGCAGATCGAAGTCGAAAACGTCGGTGCGCATGATGTCTCGCAGCGAGCATGATGAAACCCGCAAGGGCGTCCAGAGCTTCCCGCTGGCTTCAGACGCTCAGCTCTTCTTGGTCTCTTTTTCGTAGCGCGCCTTGGTCTCGGCATTCATCGGATAAAGTCCCGGCAGCGGGAGCCCCTTCTCGATCTGCGTCATGATCCAGGCTTCCTTGCTTTCCTGCTCGGGTGCTGCCGCGACCACCGCATCGACGAGCGCTGCCGGGATCAGCACGGCGCCGTCGTCGTCCACCACGACCACGTCATTAGGGAACACCGCGACGCCGCCGCAGGCGATCGGCTCCTGCCACGACACGAACGTCAGACTGGTCACCGACGCCGGTGCCGCTGCGCCCTGACACCAGACCGGGAGGCCCGTGCCGATGACGCCTGCGAGATCACGCACCACGCCGTCGGAGACAAGACCGGCCACACCACGTTTTCTCATGCGCGCGCACAGTATATCGCCGAAGATGCCGGCGTCGGTGACGCCCATGGCATCGACGACTGCAATGACGCCGTCAGGCATTGCTTCGATCGCAGCGCGCGTCGAGATGGGCGAGGCCCAGCTTTCCGGTGTCGCCAGATCTTCACGCGACGGGACAAACCGCAATGTAAAGGCACGGCCGACCAGACGCGGCTGCCCCGGCAGCAACGGCGTGGTGCCTCGCATCCAGACGTTCCGAAGGCCTTTGGTGAGCAGGATCGTGGTGATCGTTGCCGTCGTCACCGCTGACAACGCCTTGACGATGTGGGGCGACAAGGGCTCTGGCTTGGCGATCGGGTGGGCGGACATGGGCAACGGCTCCGACACGTGAAAAGGTGCCGACCCTATCCGCTGCGACGCCAATGCTGTCAATGGCGTACATCCAAGCCACACCACACCGGTGACACCAGATTCGGGAGCCGCGGTTGACGAGCGCCGCGCAGCGAGCCACGTTCCGGTGCCACCATGCTCGACCGCCACCGCCCTTACACAGCTCGACGGACCACTCATGCCCGAGATGACCGCTCCGACACTGCTGCCGCTCGGCGAACTGTCCGCCGACGTCGCAACGCCCATTGATGTCGGGGATGGGCCGCACGGTCGCCGTCGTATCATTCCGATCCTCGGCGGCACATTCACCGGGGAACGGTTGAGCGGGCGCATTCTGGGTGGGGCCAACGACTACCAGATCATCCGACGCGACGGCGTGCTCGAGTTGCAGGCGCGCTACGTCATCGAAACCGCCGACAAATCGCTCGTTTATGTGGAAAACACCGGCTTGCGGGACGGACCACCTGACCTGCTGGCGGCACAGGCGCGCGGCGAGCTGGTGGATCACGCGCAGATTTACTTCAGGGCCATTCCGAGGTTCGAAACCGCCGCCAAAGATTATCAATGGCTGACACGCAGGATATTTGTTTCCGCAGGCTTCAGATTTCCGGACCGAGTATTGATCCGGTTTTACGAATTGACATGAATTAGTCGAAAATTGCGTCACGACGGCTATGTTATGACTAGCTGACCATCAGACATAGGCCAGGATAGGCACTTCGTAGATGTCGGCCAACCAATTGTTTTTACTGCTTAAAATTCTCATATTTCGCCGTGTCAATCGCACATCTGGCGTTTTTTGTGACTATGTTGCGGCGCAGCACCTTATTTGCTTGCCAGACGGTTTTTCTTTTGGTTAACGTCCGCCGCAGTTCGACGCTGACGTTTCGATCGGTCGATTAAAGCGCCATTTGCCGGAGAGTGACCATGCCGACAACATTCAAACAAAGCTTTCATACGATCGCCGCCCTTTCGGCTTTTTCTTTTCTCGCAGCCATCGTATTTAATTTGATTTGAGTTTTTGGCAGATTATAAACGCAGGTTTTAACAGAAATTATTGCGACATCTATTCAGCTATCGACGCGCAAGATATCCGATGACTGCGCCGATCAGCGGATAGGCGCGCAACGGAACGCCGCCTTTGAGCAACCCACCGATCGCCTGAGTGACGGGTGGCACAAGCGTCAACGCCGCACCCGCCAGCGCCAGCACGAGGCACGCAGTCAGAGCACCTGCCGACGGCGGTGGCGTATCTTTCAGGACGAGCGCGCCGAGGTGCCCGGTCAGCCATACCAGCACCGCGATCACAACCGCCGTGAGGAAAATATCGAGCGCGCCAATGTTGACGGGAACGACAGCGCGCACTTGCCCGCCGAGATTCCAGCCGACGGCGATTTGCATGATTGTCAGCACGATGCGCGGGAGCATGAGAGCCTCTGAATTGGTGACGTCTCGTGCTATGGTAGCTTCGTGATCCGGCAATGGCGAGCCCCTGTCGGTGCTGCGCATGATGCAGCGCTGCGGTGGCCGAATTGATTACCGGAGCGAGAGCGCCTGATGTTATCTTGTCCATAGCTGAGCAGTCGCGGGAACAGAATGCAATCCAGTCTCAATCAAAAGCTTTTGTCCAGCTGCGCTGCCGTGCGCGTTGTGCCGGTTTTGACGATCGTCGATGTCGCACACGCCGTGCCATTGGCGCGCGCGCTGGTGGCGGGCGGGCTGACGGCCCTTGAAATCACCCTCCGGACGCCGGTGGCGCTCGATGCGATCAGGCGGATCGCGGAAGAGGTCGAGGGCGCGTTCGTCGGGGCCGGCACCGTTCTCGACGCACGGCACGGCGAACAGGCAATCGGCGTCGGTGCCCGGTTCCTGGTCTCGCCGGGCAGTACATCGGCGCTCCTCTCCGCCGCACAGAATTTCTCCGTCCCGCTGCTGCCGGGTGCCGCGACCGCGAGCGAAGTGATGGCGCTGCTGGATCACGGCATTCGCTTCATGAAGTTTTTTCCAGCCGAGCAATCCGGCGGCGTATCGGCGCTCAAGGCGTTGGCTCCGCCGCTGGCGGACGCAAAATTCTGCCCGACCGGCGGTGTCAGCCCGGCCAATCTCGCCGCTTATCTCGCGTGCCCCAACGTCGTCTGCGTCGGCGGTTCCTGGGTCGCGCCGCAGGCCCTCGTCGACGCGGGCGACTGGGCCGCTATCGAACGCCTGGCGCTTACCGCCAGCACGCCGCGGCGCTCATGACGACGCAGGAAACATCGATGCCCACTGCAAAATCACTTCTCGTCGGCCCAGCCGGTGCCGAGCGCACGATCGCGACACTGTTGCAACGGCCGGAGCGGCCATCGACCACGTGCGGTGTCGTCTGGCTGCCGGGGCTGAAATCCGAAATGACCAGCACGAAGGCGTCGGCAATTGCCGAATGGGCGGCGCGGGAGCATCTCGATTGCACGCGGCTGGATTACTCCGGCCACGGCCAATCGTCGGGACTATTCGAAGACGGCACGATCGGTGCCTGGCTCGATGAAGTGGACGCGGTCGTGACGCAATTGACCGCAGGCCCACAGATTCTGGTGGGTTCGTCGACCGGTGGCTATCTGGCACTACTGCTGCTGAAGCGATACCTCGATACGGCACCCGAGAAGGCCGCGCGCATCAGGGGGCTGGTACTGATCGCGCCGGCCTGGGATCTGACCAAGCTGATGTGGGACAACTTCTCCGCCGCTGCCAAGCGCGCGATCACGGAGGACGGCGTCTATCTGCGGCCGTCGTCCTACGGCGATGGCCCGTACGCGATCACCCGCAACTTCATCGACGAGGGCAACAGGCATCTCATAGGTCCCCAGGGCTTCAATCCCGGACGCACGATCTACGTGTTGCATGGACTGCAAGACGAAGATGTGCCGTGGGAACACACGCTGGATCTGGTGTCGATCCTGTCCGGCGATCACGTTCACGTCGAGGCCGTGCCGGAGGGTGACCACAGGCTCTCATCTCCTCACGATATCGAAAAGATGCTCGGCTTGGTGGCCAAAGCCATCGCGTGAGCGAGGCCGGACGCATCTCCGCCGATGATCTGCCGATTGGGGACTGCGGCGGACAGATCCGACACAGCGACTGCAAATTACCCCAGAGCAGGGGTTGCGCGGGAGACCGTGCCGGCGCTATGGCGGGCAACGACATCGTGCGCGTACTCGGCGACACAGCGAGGCCGCCTAGTCGGCGACGGGGGAGACTTCATGCTAAAGACCGTACAGGGGGCGTGGGCGAATTTTTTCGGCCCATCCAGCAATGATCAGTTCGTTGCACTCCTGCGCCAGATTTCGAGCATCGGACTCGAATGCTCGGCGCACTTCCGCAAGACGCAGGGGAGCGACGTCCCCAGCATCATCGAGTACGAGCGCAAAGCCGACCGCGTCGTCGATAGCATTCACGAGATGCTCGACAACTCGTTCATCATGCGCTTCGACATCCCGGATTCGATGCGGCTCACCGACGAACTCGACGACGTGATCGATGGCATGCGCAAGGTCGCACTGCACATCGACGCCTATCACACGTTCCTGTCGAAGATGCGCCCCGAAGCCGTCGAGCTGATGAACCTCGGCGGCGACATGCTGGTGCTTCTGGACAAGATGCTGGCTATGCTGGCCGAGCCACGCCTGGTTCTGGCCCGCGTGCGCGAACTGCACGACAAGATCGATGAAATGGAGTCGCAGGCCGACAAGATCGTCGCGGTGCACGAACGCAAGTTGGTCGAAGAATTCTCCGTGCCGGGTGCCACCGGGCTCGGCTTCATCGCCTGGCATCAGCTGTTTCATCAGCTCGAACAGATTACGGATGACGCCAACCACTGCGCGGGTCTCATTCTGTCGCTCGCGCGCAAGGAAGCCTGATGGTCATTCTCACGATCGGGCTGCTGATCGCGCTGTTCGCAGTGCTGTCGGCGGAATTCGTCAACGGCTGGACCGACGCGCCGAATGCCATCGCAACGGTGGTATCGACCGGTGTGATGACGCCGCGACAGGCCGTTTTGATGGCCGTTGTTTTCAACACCATCGGTGCCATGTCCGGCACTGCCGTCGCCGCGACAGTCGGCAAGGGGATCGTCGTCCCCTCAGTTCTGACGGTGTATTCGATCACCGCGACGATGATCTCCATCATCATCTGGGGCAGTTTGGCTGCGCGTTTCGGCATCCCCGTGAGCAAATCGCATGCGCTGCTGGCGGGCCTCGCGGGCGCGGGACTCGCCGGTGGCGGATTTTCAGCGCTGCAGTGGAGCGGCTGGGAGAAAGTCGGCATCGGCCTCGTCGCGTCTCTCATGTTCGGCTTCGGTGGATCTTTCGCGCTCGGTCGGATCATCACCAAGCTCGCCGCCAACGCGCCCCCGACCCGCGCCAAGAAGAACTTCGATCGCGCCCAGATGTGTTCGGCGGCCTTCATGGCGTTCAACCATGGCCTCAACGACGGGCAGAAATTCATGGGCGTGTTCGCCATGACCTTGGTTGCCGGTGGCGCCATCACGTCGTTCCGGATCGATTGGTGGGTCATCGTGATCTGCGCGCTGACGATGGGCGTCGGCACCAGCTTCGGCGGCTGGCGCATCATCCAGACCGTCGGTGCGAAGATGACCCGCCTCACGTCATGGCAAGGTTTCGCCGCGACCATGGCCGCCTCCACAACCATCTATGCCGCATCGTCCTACGGCATCCCGCTCTCGACCACGCACACCATCACGAGTGCCGTTGTCGGCGTTGGAGCCAGCCGCCGGTTTTCCGACGTGCGGTGGGGTGTGCTGCGAAAGATCGTGTTGGCCTGGTTCGCCACGTTCCCGGCATGTGCCGCCATCGCGTTCGTAGCGGCATCCATCGTCAATCATTTCGCGAAATAGGCGCTGCATCTCCGGTTGGAATATGCAGAAGTCCCGTTAGGATGGATGGATGGCCAAACCCTATCAAGTCGCGGCGATTCCCATCCGACGCAACTCATCAGGCGCACGCGAAGTTCTGCTCGTCACCTCGCGGGAGACGCGACGCTGGGTGGTACCGAAAGGGTGGCCGTGGCGAAAGTTGAAAGACTACGACGCCGCCGCGGGTGAGGCCTGGGAGGAGGCCGGCGTCAAGGGTACGGTCAAACAACACTGCGTCGGGTCGTTCACTTACTGCAAACGCGTCAAAAGCAAGCTGCGTCCGCTCGAGGTGTTCGTCTATCTGCTCGAGGTAGCGGAAGAAGCAGCCGTCTGGCCCGAACATAAACAGCGTGAGCGCCGGTGGTTCACGCCGGTCGAGGCTGCGGATCTGGTGACCGAGCCCGACCTCAAACGTCTGCTGCTCGAATTCGGCCGCGACGCGATCAGCTAGACCACGCCGCCGTTACGTCAGATCATTTCGCCAATTTGTCTTGCGTCTTGGTGTCGAAGTCGGTGGCGTCGTGCCGCTCGTGCAGTTGGCTCGCCGGATCGCCCATGACGCGGTTGACCATGCGTCCACGCTTGACCGCCGGTCGAGCGCCGATGGCATCGGCCCAACGGTTGACGTGCTTGTAGTCGTGCACTTGCAGGAACTCTGCGGCACCGTAGATCACACCTTTGGCCAGCGCGCCGTACCATGGCCAGGTCGCCATATCTGCGATCGTGTATTCTTTGCCTGCGAGGTACTCGTTTTCAGCGAGCTGGCGATCGAGAACGTCCATCTGCCGCTTGGTTTCCATGGCGAAGCGATCGATCGCATACTCGATCTTGGTCGGTGCGTAGGCATAGAAATGCCCGAAGCCGCCTCCGAGATACGGCGCACTCCCCATCTGCCAGAACAGCCAGTTGAGCGCTTCGGTACGCGCGTCTGGGTCTTTCGGCAAAAACGCGCCGAACTTTTCGGCAAGATACAAAAGGATCGCGCCCGACTCGAAGACGCGGCGCGGTTTTGCGCCACTGCGATCGACCAGCGCCGGTATTTTCGAGTTTGGATTTGCGCCGACAAACCCGCTGCCGAACTGGTCGCCATCACCGATGCGGATCAGCCAGGCATCGTATTCGGCGCCTGTGTGACCGAGCGCCAGCAACTCCTCCAGCATGACGGTGACTTTGACGCCATTCGGCGTCGCCAGTGAGTAGAGCTGCAGCGGATGTTTACCGACCGGCAGTTCCTTGTCGCTTGTCGCGCCGGCGATCGGCCGGTTGATGCTCGCGAACTTGCCGCCGTTCTCCTTGTTCCATTCCCAGATTTTTGGCGGCGTGTAGCCAGAGGCATCACTCATGACAGGTCCTTGCGAATAAGCTTACGACAGCGCTTGCACGTAGCGATGGAACGTGTCCACCGACTACGCGAACGACAAATCACCATTATTTGATGGCCTGCGGATTTACCGGCGACCCGGTGCCGCCCGGAATGATCAATGGCGCACCCGAAAAGAAAAATTCGTAGACCTTGTCGCTGTGACAGTCGGCAGCGAGAGCGGACAGGTCGAACATCTCGCCCATGTAGAGCCCCATGGCGGGAATGACCACCCAGTGCCAGGGCTGGTTGACGTCGCTGGTTTCGTTCGGCCGCACTTCGCAGCCCCACGTATCCATGCACACCCCGGCAACTTGCTTTTCGTGGAACCAGTAGCACGTCTCGAACTTCAGACCGGGCGCGTCGCCACCGGCGTATCCGCCCCACTCGCCGCGCTTGAGGCAATTTTCCATCTGCCCGGTACGCACGAGCACGAAATCACCTTTGCGGATCTCGACCTTCTGGGCAGCGGCACACTTGTCGAGATCGTCGTTCGAGATCCCGGTCCCATCGGGCATGTATTCGACGCCCTTGAAGCGTGCCATATCGAGCATCACGCCCCGACCAGCGATCTTGTCCTTGGCGTGCTCGATGCCGAGTTTCGACAGGCCGTTGCTGTCGACGTCTCTGGCGTGATGGCCGTTGTACATCTGATCATGATAGAAGATGTGACCGAGCGAATCCCAGTGCGTCGCCGATTGAATCGGCATGTTGATGGCGTCGTCGGAATACAGCAGCCCGCCTTGCCGTCCCGCCATCGCATCGGTGCCAGTCGCCAGCATGGTGTGGATCGGGTTCCAGCGTTTGCCGAACAGGCCGCGCTGCGGACCCGTCTGCCCCAGGGGAATGCCCAGCGCAAACACTTTGCCTGACTTGATCAGCTTGCCGGCCGCGACGATATCGGCAGGTGTCACGTTGTTGAGTGTGCCGATCTGATCGTCTTTGCCCCATTTTCCCCAGTTCGAAAGCGTCTTGAACGCCTCGTCGACGGCGTGTTTGGAAACAGCAATTTGGAGACTAGCAGATTTCGATGCGGCCATAATGTCCCCGTGTATGCGAGCGCTGTTGTGGTGTGAGGCAATCAAGCCCTATTGCGCAGATATTGCAAGGAGCCGTGATCGGGAGCCGGGATCGACGGCTGGCAGCTCAGAGCTGCCGCCGCCATGCGCGCAGATATGTCTGCACAGCCATGCCGACCACGCGCTCGACCAGAGCCGGATCCGGCATTCGCCCCGCGTTGAACAGCATCGGTTTGAAAATGAGCGCCGCACAGCCCTCGATGAGCTGAGCTGCTGCTACTTCACAGTCGTGCGGTTCCAGCACGCCCGCCGTGACCTTGCTTTCGAGATATTCGCGAAGACGCGCGATGCCCATCAGGGGGCCGCTTCGATAGAACTGCTCGCCGATGGCGGGCATGCGGCTGGAAATAGCGATGACGGTCCGCAACGACGACAGCCCGTCTTCGCGACACAAGAAGGTGATGAAACTGCGCCCCAGCCGCATCAAGGCCACTTCGATGTCTTCGCCGGCATCGAACACGAACAACTGTCCGGCTTGTTCGCGCCGCTTGTCCTCGACGATGGTACCGAACAATTCTTCTTTGTTTTTGAAGTAGACGTAGAGCGTTCCCTTCGAAACGCCGGCCTGCTGCGCGATCGCACCCATGCTGGCGGCATCGAAGCCCTGGCTCAGAAAGATCCGGTTGGCGCCATCCAGAATTTGACGCCGTTTCGTATTGTCGACGCGCGGTTCCTCGGAACATTCGGGTGCCGACGCACCAGCATCGATGTCGCCGAGCGGCAAATTCTCTGCGATCGATATGTTTGTATCTGGCATGATTGACTTCACAGTTTGTTGACCGAACCGTTCGGTCATTGACTTAGGCGTCACAGTTGATTAAGTCAAGTCGTTGACTGAACCGTTCGGTCATGGATGCGTTCCTGCTGTGCACCACGAAGCCGAAGCGTTTTCCGACCTTACCTTAGACATCCACACGAGTGATCCGTTTCATGCTCGACGACAGCTCCGCAGAATCTCTACGTCCCGACGAACGCACCGATCCGCGCAAACGCAGCGCGCCTAGACCGGCGGATGTGCGCGCCGCTTCGGCACCGCCGTCATCGATGCCGACTGCGGTTTTGAAAATGTCGCCGCTGAAACGAAATCTGCTCGGCGCGGCCATTGTCGTCGCGATCGCACTCGGCGGCTATTACGCGCTCAACTATTGGACCGTCGGTCGCTTCCAGGTGACGACCGACGATGCCTACGTGGGCGTTCGGTCGGCGACGCTATCGCCCAAAGTCAGCGGTTACGTCACTGAAATCGCAGTTGCCGACAACGCCGCCGTCAAGGCTGGCGATCTGATCGCGCGCATCGATCCGGTCGATTATCAACTCGCCGTTCGCGCTTCCCAGGACCAAATCGCCCTGCAGCACGCCACGATGGCGCGCATCGGTCAGCAGATCCTTGCGCAGCAGGCCATGGTCGAGCAGGCCCGCGCTCAGGCAACCGCATCACGCGCTGCCTCGACAAAAGCCGAAGCCGATTTCAAGCGGCAGACCGAACTGGCAGCACGCCAGATCAACAGTGCCGCGACCTTCGATCAGGCCAAAGCCAATCGTGATCAGGCCGCAGCCAACGTTACGGCAGCAGATGCTGCGGTCACTGCCGCGATCGCCAACGTGGCAGTATACACGGCCCAGCGTCAGGAAGCCGAGAACGTGCTCAAGCAGAATGAAACTTCGCTTGCCCGCGCCCAGCGCGACCTGTCTTTCACCGACATTCGCGCACCCTTCGACGGCGTGCTCGGCAACCGGGCCATGCAGATAGGCGACTATGTGCAGCCGGCCCAGCGCCTCGCCAGCCTTGTGCCGCTCAGGGAAGTTTACATCGACGCCAATTTCAAGGAAACGCAGCTGTCGCGGCTGCAAACTGGTCAGCGCGTCAAGATCACCGTCGACGCGCAATCCGGCACCGTTATCGAAGGCCGCGTCGTCAGCGTTGCGCCAGCTTCCGGGTCGGTGTTCTCGCTACTCCCGCCCGACAACGCCACCGGCAACTTCACCAAGGTCGTGCAACGCGTGCCGGTTCGCATCGCCGTGCCGGCGGAAACTGCGGCCAAGTCCGTGCTGCGCCCCGGCATGAGCGTCGTGGTCAGCGTCGACACCAAGGCCGAACGTAATACCGCAGCCGCAAGTCGCTGATCATGGTCACGACAACAATGCCCGCAGTCCCCGCAGTTCCTGTCGCGACCGGTGCAGGCGTCGACAAGCGCAAGCTGGTCACGTTCCTGCTGATGGTCCTCGGCATGTTCATGGCCATTCTCGATATCCAGATCGTTTCGGCGTCGTTGTCGGAAATACAGGCCGGCTTGTCGGCAAGTGCGAGCGAAATTACCTGGGTTCAGACATCCTACCTGATTGCCGAAGTGATCATGATCCCGCTTTCCGGCTTCCTGTCGCGCGCCATCGGCACGCGTTACATGTTCACGATCGCGGCCGGAGGATTTACATTCGCCAGCCTGATGTGCGGACTCTCTACGTCGATCTCCGGCATGATTTTCTGGCGCGCTGTGCAGGGCTTCATCGGCGGCGGCATGATCCCGACCGTGTTCGCCACCTCCTACTCGATCTTTCCCAAGTCGATGTTGCCGTCGGTGACACCGCTGATCGGTCTTGTCGCCACACTCGCGCCGACCATCGGCCCGACCGTGGGCGGCTACCTGACCGACGCGCTGTCCTGGCACTGGCTGTTTTTCATCAACGTCATTCCGGGCATTATCGTCACGTATGCCGCTTACACGCGCATCGATTTCGACCAGCCCAACTGGAGTCTGCTCGACCGCTTCGACTGGGTCGGCTTGATCTCGATGGCGGGGTTCCTCGGCGCGCTCGAATACGTCCTCGAAGAGGGCCCGCGAAACGATTGGTTCAACGACGAGGTCGTATTCCTGCTGGCCTGGCTGTCGGCGATTTCGGCGGTCGTGTTCTTCTGGCGCGTGCTCACGGCCGACGAGCCGATCGTCGACATACGCGCGTTCACGAACCGCAATTTCGCGCTCGGCTCGATTTTCTCGTTCACCGTCGGCATCGGTCTCTACGGCCTCACCTACCTCTACCCGGTCTATCTCGGCCAGATCCGCGGCTACAACGCGCTCATGATCGGCGAAGCGCTGTTCGTGACGGGGCTGACGCAATTTTTTACGGCACCACTCGCCGGTAAATTGATGGGCAAGATCGATCCGCGCATCATGATGGTGATCGGTCTGTTCTCGCTGGCGCTCAGCAGTTACCTGATGACCGGCATCACCCGCGACTGGGATTTCTGGGAACTCCTCGTGCCGCAGGTCTTGCGCGGCTTCGGGCTGATGTTCGCCATGATCCCCGTCAACAACATCGCTCTCGGAGCGTTGCCGCCCGAACGGCTGAAAAACGCGTCTGGATTGTTCAACCTGACACGCAACCTCGGTGGCGCGGTGGGACTTGCGGTGCTCAACACGATGCTCAACGACCGCACCGATCTCCACACCGCCCGCCTGCACGAAAGCCTGACATGGTCGCGGTTGCCCGTGGTCGAGACCTTGTCCAATCTGACGCGCAACCTGTCTGCGTTCGGTTCGGACGCGCAAGACATGGCGCTCAAGCAGTTGTATCAGCTGACGCACAGGCAGGGGGTGGTTCTCGCGTTCGCCGACGTTTTTCTGGTCCTGGCGCTGCTCTATTGGGCGTTGGCGCTCGCGGTCTATTTCATCGATCGGCCCGCCTCGAACGCGCCTCCAGTGGACGCGCATTAGAGTGGCCTCACGCGCTTGCCGCTGATGCAATAGTGCATCCGCTCGCGCTCCGGCCGGGGCGGGCTACCGCCCGACGGCGGTCGCCTACGTGCGGCCAAGCCGCAGGTGGGCGTTGCAGCTAACCACATCCGAACCCGCGCGGATGCTTGTAGACACCTCACGCGCTTGCCGCTGATGCAATAGTGCATCCGCTCGCGCTCCGGCCGGGGCGGG